>NZ_JBDZDK010000004.1:0-268101 GCF_040049155.1 Sphingomonas silueang | reverse complement strand
CGCGTGCTGAAGATCAACGGCCTCGCAACCATCAGCGAGGATGTCGTGGAAGCCGCCCGCAGCACCCTCGTCATCGGCGTCACCTAGTGCTGACATTCGTGACATTTACCGCTGAAAGCCACAGGCGGGATAGGTTCGGGCCCGATTGACATTCGGCCACCGGTGCTGTCGCTCCCCTCCCTTCCAGGGAGGGGAGATATCTCGCTACCTGTGGTCCATTCACGCCGGGGTCGCGGCGCGGCGCAGGCGGTCGTTGATCGCGGCACCCAGCGCTTCGTCGGGCACGGGCGCGACCGCGATCGCCGCGCTGCCCGACTGGTCGGCGTCGTGCAGCGCGTCGAACAGCCGTGCCGCCGCCTCGGTCAGGTCGCCGGTGGCCGAGAGCGTGGCGTCGCCCGCCACCGGGCCGAAGCCGATCAGCCATTCGCCCGCGCGCGCGGCGGTGGCGTTCAGCCGGACCGGCTTCGACGGGGCGTAATGGCTGGCGAGCTGGCCGGGCGCCTCGACCCCCGCCCCAGCCCCGCCGATCGCGGTGCCGAGCAGCGCTTCCGCCGCCTCGCGCGCGATCGGGCCGGGGCGGAGCTGACGCACCTGCCCGTGTGCGCAGGCGAGGATGGTCGATTCGAGGCCCTGCGACGTCGGACCGGCATCGATCACCAGCGGGATACGCCCGTCGAGGCTGCGCAGCACATGCGCCGCGCGGGTCGGGCTGATCGATCCGCTGGCATTGGCCGACGGCGCGGCCAGCGGCCTGCCGCACGCCGCCAGCAGCGCCTGCATCGCGGGATGCGCGGGCACGCGGATCGCGATCGTCGGCAGCCCCGCCGTCACCAGCGCGGCGACGGGCGCACCGTCGCGCAGCGGCAGCACCAGCGTCAGCGGCCCCGGCCAGTACGCCGCCGCCAGCGCGCGGGCATGATCGTCGAACACCGCCAGCGCCTGTGCCGCCGCCAGATCGGGCACATGCACGATCAGCGGATTGAACGACGGCCGCCCCTTGGCCGCATAGATTCCGGCGACGGCGTGCGAATCACCGGCATCGGCGGCGAGGCCGTAGACCGTCTCGGTCGGCACCGCGACGCAGCCGCCGCGCGCGATCACCGCCGCCGCCGCGGCGATCGCCGCCGGGCCGTAGGGTAAGGTGCGGGTCGGCTCGGAGCGATTTGGAAGTGGCATGATCCGGGCGCTATAGCCGAAACGCACAACAGATAGGAGAGAGGCCAGATGGAGCTGACCCCCGCGGTCGCCGAGCAGCGGTTCGCGCTGATCCATGCCGCCGGAATCGCCGCGCTGGCGGACAGCGAACGCTTCGCCGATGCCACGCCGGACATGCTCAACGCGATCCTGACCGGGATCGGCGATTTCGCGGGCGGCGAATGGCGGCCGCTCGACCGCGCGGGCGATACGGTGGGCGCCCGGCTGACCCCGGACGGGGTGACGATGCCCGCGGGATATCGCGCCGCCTATCAGGCCTATGTCGCGGGCGGATGGGGCACGATCGGCGCACCCGTCGCCTGGGGCGGACAGGGCATGCCCTTTGCGGTGGCCAGCGCGGTGCTGGAGACATTGGGCACCGCCAACATGGGCTTCGCGCTGTGCCCGACGCTGACCGTCGGCGCGATCGAGGCGCTGGTGCATCACGGCAGCGCCGAGCAGCAGGCGCGCTACCTGCCGCGCCTGTCGACCGGGGAATGGACCGGCACGATGAACCTGACCGAGCCGCAGGCCGGATCGGACGTCGGCGCGCTGACGACCCGCGCCGAACCGGCGGGCGACGGGACATGGCGCATCCGGGGGACCAAGATCTACATCTCGTTCGGCGACCATGATCTGGCGGACAATATCGTCCACCTCGTGCTCGCCCGCACGCCGGGGGCACCGGCGGGGACCAAGGGCATCTCGCTGTTCCTCGTACCCAAATACCGGCTGGATGCGGACGGCAATCCGGGCGAGGCGAACGACGTCCGGGTGGTGTCGATCGAGCACAAGATGGGGCTGCACGCCTCGCCCACCTGCGTGCTGTCGTTCGGCGACCATGGCGATTGCCGCGGCGAGCTGATCGGCGCGGAGGGCGGCGGCATGCGCGCGATGTTCACGATGATGAACAATGCGCGCCTCAACGTCGGGCTGGAGGGGGTGCAGGTGGCGGAGGCGGCGACGCAGCGCGCCGTCGCCTATGCCCGCGAGCGCGTCCAGTCGGCGCGCGCGTCGGCGCCGGGCACGCCGGTCGCGATCGTCGAGCATCCCGACGTGCGCCGCATGCTGCTGCGGATGACCGCGCAGACGATGGCGGCGCGCGCTTTGGTCTATTACGCCGCCGGGCAGGTCGACCGGGCGACGTTGGGCCTCGACGGGGCCAAGGCGCGGCTCGACCTGGTGACGCCGCTGGCCAAGGCGCACGGCACCGACATCGGTTGCGAGGTCGCCGGCATCGGCGTGCAGGTGCACGGCGGCATGGGCTATATCGAGGAAACGGGTGCCGCGCAGCATTTCCGCGATGCGCGCATCACCCCGATCTACGAAGGGACCAACGGCATCCAGGCCGCCGATCTGGTCGGGCGCAAGCTGATGGGCGACGGCGGGGCGGCGATCGACGCGCTGTTCGCCGAAATGGCGGGCGAGATCGGCCATGCCGCGCTCGGCGACCTGTTGTCGGATACGCAGGCGGTAGCGCGCTGGATGCTGGAGGCGGATACCGACGACCGGCTGGCGGGCAGCTATCCGTTCCTCACCATGCTGGCGACATGCGTCTGCGGCTGGCTGCTGGAGCGGCAGGCGCGAGCGCTGCGCGAGGAGGACGACCCGGCATTCGCGCGGCGCAAGCGGGCGGCGGCAGGCTTCTACCTCGACCGGATCGTGCCCGAGGCGCGCGGCCTCGGCATGGCGGCGATGGCGGGCGCGGGCGGGCTGTATGCGCTGTCGGCGGAGGATTTCGCGGCGGGGTGAGGGTGGATCGCCAGGGGCGATCGGGGTTCGGTGCGGACGATACAGCGCCCCTCTCTGGAAGGGAGGGGTTGGGGGGTGGGTAGGCCTGCGAGGGAACGTTACGCCAGCCCCAGACCGACCCACCCCCGGCCCCTCCCTTCCAAGGAGGGGAGAAAATGCCCCAGATCAGGCGGCGATCTCGCGCAGCGGCACCATGCGGGTCGGGCGCACCGCATTGTTGATCGGCAGCGTGTCGCCACAGCACGCGCACTCGGCGATCACCCGCCCGACGATCCATTGCGACGCGCCGCAGGTGGGGCAGTTGTTGTGGCCGTGCAGTGCGAAGATCGGCACGCGCGTGCCGATGGCGACCGTTCGGTCCATGGCATTCTCCCTGTTGCGGAAAAAACGCCGAAGGATCGTCACGGTTCCGTCACGGAACCGGGAAAGCATATGCAGGAGCGCCAAAGGTTCCGCCCGGATACGAATCGTTGAACGTCGCCCGGCAACGCCCCGCCGCAGGTCGGCCGGGGTGGTTCAGGCGATCGCCCGATCTCCCAGCAGCGTCGCCGGGTCAAGCCCCAGCAGTTCGATATGCTGCACGATCCGCGGCCAGTGGCCCTTCAGGAAGCGTTCGCGCTCCGCCATGCGCAGCCGTTCGACCGCGCCGGGCAGCACGAACATGCCGACGCCGCGCCGCACCTCGACATAGCCGTCGTCCTGGAACGTCTGATACGCCTTGGCGACGGTCAGCGGGTTCGCGCCATGTTCGGCGGCGAAGGCGCGGACCGACGGCAGCTGGTCGCCCGCGCCGAACTGTCCCCGCAGGATCGCCGCCGCGATCAGCGCGCGCAGGCGGAGGTAGACCGGCGTGTCCTCGTGATCGATCGCTGTCATGCTGAATTAATACAGCATCGGGGGCCCGAGTCCATCGTTCATCCGTCCCATCGCGTACCGATGCGTGCCGGATCGGGCCGGGGGCGCTCGTCGAGCGCGCGGCCCGGCGTGCCGAAATAGAAGAAGCCGACGATCGTCTCGTCGCCCGATCCGAAGGCGTCGCGCACCTGCGCACTCTCCGCCGCCCAGCCGGTCAGCCAGCTGCCGACATAGCCCAGCGCATGGCCCGCGTGCAGCAGGTTCATCGCCGCCGCCCCCGCCGACAATTGCTGTTCCCACAGCGGGATGTGGCTCGGCACCACCGGCGAGAACAGCATGACGACCAGCGCCTGCCCTTCGTGCGCGAAACGGTCGCATGCTTCGAGTTGCGGCGCGGTCGCATCCGGGTTGGCGGCGGTGAAGGCGTCGCGCAGCAGCGCAGCCAGCGCCGCGCGGCGATCGGCGGGCACCACCACGAAGCGCCACGGGGCGAGCTTGCCATGGTCCGGCGTGCGCGCGGCGACGGCGATCATCGCGTCCAGTTCGGCGTCCGCCGGACCGGGGGCGATCATGTCGCGCGGCTTGCCCGAACGGCGGGTCCGGAGGTGGCTGAGCAGCGACGTGCGATCGTTGAAGGTCATGGTGGCGCAGGTAGGGTGCGGGGCGCGCACGCACAATGCGCTTGGCATTACCGTTTCTTGCGTTACGAATTGGCGACAAACGGAAACACGGGCCGCGTATGCCCGATGACGACAAGGGGCTGGACGTGCCGGAATTCAAGGCAATGGCGATGTGGAGCGAGACCGACTGGATCGCCGCGATCGCAACCGCGATACTCGCCGCATTCCTCGCAGGCGGCCTTGCGGTCGGCATGAGCCGCAAGACCGAGTTCGCCGGGCATCCGCGCGGCCTCTACATGCTGTTCTTCGCCGAGATGTGGGAGCGCTTCTCCTATTACGGCATGCGCGCGATCCTGATCCTGTATCTGACCAAGCACTGGCTGTTCAGCGACGGCAACGCGAACGTGATCTACGGCAGCTATACCGCGCTGGTGTACATCACCCCCGTCCTCGGCGGCTATCTCGCCGACCGGTATCTGGGACAGCGCAAGGCGGTGCTGTTCGGCGGGGTGCTGCTCGCCTTCGGCCATCTGTTCATGGCGTTCGAGGGGCAGGAAGGCATCACCGACGCCGCCACCAAACAGGCCGATCCGGCGATCAACCTGTTCTGGCTGGCGCTTGCGCTCATCATCGTCGGGTCGGGGTTCCTGAAGGCGAATATCTCGGTGCTGGTGGGGCAGCTCTACAAGCTGACCGACCGTCGCCGCGACAGCGCCTATACCATCTTCTACGTCGGCATTAACCTTG
The DNA here is from genome assembly GCF_040049155.1 of Sphingomonas silueang. Taxonomy (NCBI): domain Bacteria; kingdom Pseudomonadati; phylum Pseudomonadota; class Alphaproteobacteria; order Sphingomonadales; family Sphingomonadaceae; genus Sphingomonas; species Sphingomonas silueang. The sequence goes on along the minus strand of NZ_JBDZDK010000004.1, from coordinate 262,933 downwards.
GCGGTGCGGCGGGATCGATCCTCGTCGGCTATCTGGGGGAGACGATCGGCTGGGCATGGGGCTTCGGCCTTGCCGGGATCGGCATGATCGCGGGCCTGCTGGTGTTCGTGGTCGGCAAGGGGCTGCTCGGCGGCCAAGGCGAGGCACCCGATCCGCTGGTGCTCAAGCGTCGCGTGGCCGGGCTGCCGCTCGAATGGCTGCTCTATGCCAGCGGCATCGTCGCCGTCGCGGTGATGTGGGGGCTGATCCAGTATCAGGACGCGATCCAGACGCTGTTGATCGTCTCCGGGATCGGCCTGCTCGGCTATGTGCTGTTCGAGGCGTTCAAGCTGGAGCCGCATGCCCGCGACCGGATGTTTGCCATCCTGTTCCTGATCGCGCTGAACCCGGTGTTCTGGGGCCTGTTCGAGCAGGCGGGCGGCAGCTTCAACCTGTACACCGACCGCTATGTCGATCGCGGCGGCGTGCCAGCGGCCCTGTTCCAGTCGATCAACTCGATCTACATCATCCTGCTGGGCACGATCTTCGCGGGCATCTGGGCGTTCCTGAGCCGGCGCAACCTCGAACCCTCGGCGCCGGCCAAGTTCGCGCTGGCGCTGTTCCAGGTGGGTCTCGCCTTCCTGCTGTTCGTCTGGGGTGCGAACAGCGTCGGCGCGGCGGTGGCGACGCCGGTCGCCTTCGTGTTCCTGTTCTACTTCTTCCAGACGACCGGCGAGCTGTGCCTGTCGCCGGTCGGGCTGTCGGCCATGAACCGGCTGGCGCCCAAGCACCTCGCGTCGCTCATCATGGGCGCGTGGTTCTACATGACGGCGGTCGGCAATTTCGTCGCGGGCAAGATCGGCGAGGCGACCGGCGGCGAAGGCGGCGAGATGACCAAGGAGGCGACGCTCTCGGTCTATTCGACCATCGGCTGGTGGACGATCGGCATCGGCGTGGTCGTGCTGCTGCTCTCCCCGATGGTGAAGCGGTGGATGCACCTCGATACGCTGCGCGACGACGTCGATCATTCGCTGGCCGGACAGGCGGCGATCGGCGAGCCGAAGGCGGCGGGCGTCGATGTGTGGAAGGAAGAGCGGTAGGGCGACGCGGTTCGGCTTCCCCCCTCCCTGACAAGGGAGGGGTCGGGGGTGGGTTGGCCCGTTGGCGGGCGTGACCTTCCCTCGCGGGCCGCCCCCCCCCAGCCCCCCCTTATCAGGGAGGGGAGCAAATTTTCCGGCAGTCCCGCCAGATATAGAACCGTCTCGAGCCGCGCCCCATCCCGCCCCCCCCCCCGACCGTTCGTGTCGAGCAGCGTCGAGACACCGTACGCGGTCCTTGCGGCACGTCCCGCGACTGCGCTCGGGACGAACGGGTCGGATGCGGATAAAATCCCCCCAACATTACCGATTGTTCAGCGCGCGCTGACCCCCCGGCAAGCTGCGCCCCGGCATAACCGCCCCCATGACGGGACAAGGGGCAGGCAGGATGCGGCGGTTGACGGTTTGGGGCGCGGCCCTGTTGCTGGGATCGGGCATCGCCCCGGCCCAGGCGAGCGCGCCGGGGCCGGTCGGCTACTGGATCGGGCCGCACCGCGACGTGGCGGTGCGCACCGCGCCGTGCGGACAGGCGCTGTGCGGCTGGGTCGCATGGGCATCCGATTCGGCGCGCGCCCATGCGGCGGGCGGCGGCACGGCGCGGCTGATCGGTACCGAACTGCTCCACGACTATGTCGCCGATGGCGATCATGGCTGGTCGGGCACGCTGTTCGTGCCCGATCTGGGCCGCAGCTTCGCCTCGCATATCGAACAGGCGGCGCCCGACCGGCTGGAGGTGCGGGGCTGCATCCTCGCCGGCCTCGTCTGCCGGTCGCAGGTGTGGACCCGGATCGATCGGCTGCCCGGTGCCTGATCCCCGCGCCTTCTTCGCCCGGCATCGCACCGCGATCGGCATCGTCGCGGTCGTGGTACTCATTTCGCTCGGCTTCGGCGCGCTGGAGGCGCTGACCAGCGAGATCCATTACGCCGATGTCCGCCGCGCCGCCCATGCGCTGACCGGGACGCAGATCGTGCTGGCGCTGCTCGCCACCACGGGCAGCTATCTGGCGCTGACCTTCTACGACGTGCTGGCGCTCCGCGTCATCGGTCGCCCGCTGCCGTGGCGGACGGCGGCGCTGGCGTCGTTCACCAGCTATACGCTCAGCCACAATCTCGGCCTGTCGCTGCTGACCGGCGGGTCGGCGCGCTATCGCATCTACAGCGCGGCGGGGCTGGACGGGCCCGACGTCGCCCGCGTCGTCGGCATCGCGGGCGGCACCTTCTGGGCCGGGGTGGTGAGCGTCGCCGGGCTGGCGCTGCTGGTCCACGGCGGCACGCTCGACCTTGCAGGACTGACGCTCGACGTGGCGACGACCCGCCTGCTGGGCGGCTGCATCCTCGGCCTGCTCCTGCTGCTGCTCGTCGCCTGCGCATTGCTGCCGCGTCCGGTGCGGCTGTTCGGGATGGCGGTGCCGCTGCCGACCCTGCGCCAGGCGCTGGCGCAGATCGCCATCGCGGTGGTCGACATCGCCCTTGCCAGTGCCGCGCTGTTCGTGCTGATCCCCGACGCCGCCCCCCCGCTGCTGCCCGCCTTCGTCCTCGCCTTCGCGCTCGGCATGGTCGCGGCGGTGGTGACGCATGTTCCGGGCGGGATCGGCGTGTTCGAGGCGACGGTGCTGGCGGTGGTGCCGATCGACCGGGCGACGCTGTTCGCCGCGCTCATCGCCTATCGCCTCGTCTATTACCTCTTGCCGCTGGGCCTCGGCATCGCGCTGCTGGCGGTGCACGAGGGCGCGCGGCGGCGGCATGCGCGCTGGCTGTCGGGCGTGCGCAGCGTCGCGATCGGCGTCGCGCCGCTCGCGCTGTCGGCGGCGACCTTCCTGTCGGGCGCGATGCTGCTGCTGTCGGGATCGCTGCCGTCGATCCATGCGCGGATGGGCGACCTCGCCGATATCGTGCCGCTGCCGCTGATCGAGGCGAGCAACGTCGCCGCCAGCCTGACGGCCACGCTGCTGCTGCTGCTCGCGCCGCCGCTGTACCGGCGGCTGGACGGCGCGTTCGTCGCGGCGCGGGCGCTGCTGCTGGCAGGCGCGCTGTTCTCGCTCGGCAAGGGCATCGATTACGAGGAGGCGTCGGTGTGCCTCGCGGTTGCCGGGCTGCTGCAATGGACGCGCGCCGCCTTCTATCGCCGCACCACGCTGACCGGCGGGCCGGTGGGGCTGCCGTGGCTGGCGTCGATGGCGGCGGTGATCGCGCTGACCTTGTGGTCCGGGTTCTTCGCCTATCGCCGCATCCCCTATTCGGACGATCTGTGGTGGCATTTCGCGCTGTACGGCGATGCGCCGCGCTTCCTGCGCGCGCTGCTCGGCATCGGCATCGCGCTGGCGGCGGCGTGCGTGTGGCGGTTGATGGCCCCGTCGCGCACCCCCGCCGCCGCGGCCCTGGCCGAAGTGGAGGTGGACGCGGTGCGCCGCATCCTGACCGCAGCGGTGCGCACCGATGCGATGCTGGCGCTGACCGGCGACAAGCGGTTCCTGCTGTCGGAGGCGGGCGACGCGCTGCTGATGTATCAGGTGTCGGGGGCGAGCTGGATCGTGATGGGCGATCCCGTCGGCCCGCGCGCGGCATGGGGCGAGCTGCTGTGGCGGTTGCGCGAGCTGGCCGATGCGCAGCAGGGGCGCGTGCTGCTCTACGAGGTCTCCTCGCCGGTGCTCGACATCGCGATCGGCATGGGGCTGATGATCGTGAAGTTCGGCGAGGATGCGGTGGTCGACCTGACGAGCTTCACGCTCGACACCCCCCGGCTGCGCGCGCTGCGCAAGTCGGAACGGGCGGTGGCGCGCAAGGGGGCGAGCCTGCGCATCGTGCCCGCCGCGCAGGTCCCCGCGCTGCTGCCCGAGCTGACCGAGGTGTCGGACGAATGGCTCGGCACCAAGGGCCAGCGCGAGAAGAGCTTCAGCCTCGGGCGGTTCGATCCGGCCTATCTGGCGCATTTCGACCTCGCGGTGATCGAGATCGACGGGCGGATCGCCGCCTTCGCGAACCTGTGGCTCACCCAAAGCCGCAGCGAGGCGTCGGTCGACCTGATGCGCCACCGCGCCGATGCGCCGCCGGGGACGATGGATTTCCTGATGGTGAACCTGATGCTGTGGGCGCAGGGCCAGGGCTATGCACGCTTCTCGCTCGGCATGGCGCCCCTGTCGGGGATCGAGGACCGGCGGCTGGCCCCGGCGTGGGCCAAGGCGGCGGCGTTCGTGTTCCGCCACGGCGAGCGCTTCTACGGCTTCCGGGGCCTGCGTACCTACAAGGACAAGTTCGCGCCTTCGTGGGAGCCGCGCTACATCGCCGCGCCCGGCGGCATCGGGATGCTGCGGGGCTTACGCGACCTGTCCCGCCTGATCGGGCGGTCGCCGCCGCCCGCCCCCTTTCCCTGCCTTCCTACCCCCCAGCCGGAGGTGTTGCCGTCATGACCCGTATCCACGATCCCCGCGCACGGATGCGGCGGCGGCTGGGCATCGGCGCGCTGCTCGCCGGGCTGCTGATGCTGCTGGCGCTGGCCGCACCCGCGCTGCACCTGATCGACGACCGGTCGCTGCGGCTGTTCGGCGGGCGACCGCAGTCCCAAGTGGTGGCGGTGTATTTCTCGGGCGACATGGGGCTGCGCTTCGGCATGGGGGCGAAGGTGGTCCCGGCGCTGGCGGCGCACGGCATTCCCGTCATCGGGGTCAGCTCGCCGGTCAATTTCGGCACCCGGCGGACGCGGGAACAGGCCGATGCGATCGTCGCGGGCGCGATCCGCACCGCGATGGCGCAGACGGGGGCGCAGCGGGTGATATTGATGGGCCAGTCGTTCGGTGCGGACATCGTGTCGGCGATCGCGCCCGACCTGCCCGCCGACCTGCGCGCCCATATCGCGGCGATCAACGTGGTGGTGCCTGCGCAGACGGTGTATTTCCGGTCGGACCCGACCGGCATCTACTACCACGGGACGCCCGATGCGGTGCCCGCGGCGGCGATGCGGCATCTGGATTGGGCGCCGGTGATCTGCATCTATGGCGAGGAGGAGGCCGACAGCCTGTGCCCGACGCTGAAGGGCACGGGGGCGCAGGTGATCGGGTTGCCCGGCGGGCATTTCCTGCGCAACGACGACAAGCTGCTGGTGGCGACGCTGTTGCGCTCGCTCCGGACGGCGGGGGCGGGGATGGTGTGAGGGGGGATCAGGCCATGTCGAGGCGGATCGAAGCCATCCACTTCCGTTCGTCCCGAGCGTAGTCGAGGGACGTGCTGCGGGCGGATCGCCAACGTGTCTCGACTGCGCTCGACACGAACGGTTTGGGGGCCTTCCTAAAAAAGGCCTAAGGTGGAACCGTTCGTCCTGCGTAGCCGCTGAGCGAAGTCGAAGCGGCGTATCGAAGGATCGTCCGTGGCTGGCAACCCGCTCCGGCCAGCGACGACGGCAAAGCCGCCGTCGGTCGGGTTCGGCATTGGGATGCCGACCCGCCGTCCGCGCTAGGCGATGCCCGTTTGACGGGCACCGGCGCGTAGCGAGGCTACGCGCCTTCGCCTCGCGTCAATACATATGTTGCCCGCCGTTGATGCTCAGCGTCGAGCCGGTGACGAAGCCGCCCTCTTCCGAACACAGGAAGGCGACGCCGCGCGCGATCTCGCTCGCCTGACCGAGGCGACCGACCGGGATCTTGGCCACGATCTTTTCCAGCACGTCGGCCGGGACCGCCGCCACCATGTCGGTGTCGATATAGCCCGGCGCGATCGCGTTGACCGTCACGCCGAAGCGCGCGCCTTCCTGTGCCAGCGCCTTGGTGAAGCCGTGGATGCCCGACTTGGCGGCGGCATAGTTCACCTGGCCGTACTGGCCCGCCTGCCCGTTGATCGATCCGATGTTGACGATGCGGCCCCATTTGCGGTCGCGCATGCCGGGGAAGGTCGCCTTGGCGAGGTTGAAGCAGCCGCCGAGGTTGGTGCGGATCACGTCTTCCCACATCTCGTAGGTCATCTTGAGCAACGTGCCGTCGCGGGTGATGCCCGCGTTGTTGACGACGATGTCGACCGGTCCGACCGCTTCCTCGACCGCCTTGACGCCCGCCTGGGTCGCCGCGAAATCGCCCACGTCCCACTTGAACGCGGCGATGCCGGTGCGCTCGGTGAAGGCCTTCGCCTTTTCGTCGTTGCCCGCGTAGTTGGCGGCGACGGTGACGCCCATGTCCTTGAGCGCGAGGCTGATCGCCTCGCCGATGCCGCGCGTGCCGCCGGTGACGATCGCTACCCGTGCCATGCATTCTCTCCCATGCGAGTTTGTCCCCTGCTAGGCGGCGTCGATCCATCCCGCAAGTTGCCGCGCGATGATGTTGCGCAACATTTTATTGCCCGTCGGCTCGGCGTTGAGACACGGAAGATAGGCGAAGTGCGTGCCGCCCGCGGCCATGAAGCTCTCACGCCCGCGGATCGCCAGTTCCTCCAGCGTCTCCAGACAGTCCGCCGAAAAGCCCGGCGCGAAGATCGCGACGCGGCGCCTGCCCGCCTTCGCCAGTTCCACCAGCGTCTCGTCGGTCGCCGGGCCGAGCCATTTGGCCGGGCCGAAGCGCGACTGGAAGGCGACGGTCAGCGGACGGCCCAGCGCCTCCGAAACCAGCCGTGCGGTCTTTCGGCAATGACAGTGGTACGGATCGCCCAGTTCCAGCGTGCGCTTCGGCATGCCGTGGAAGCTGGCGACGATCGTGTCGGGCTCGAAATCCAGCTTCGCCAAATCCTCGCGCAGCGTGGTGGCCAGCGCGTCGATATAGAGCGGATCGTCGTAATAGGGCGGCAGGGTGCGGATCGCGGGCTGCCAGCGCAGTTTGGCCAGATGGGCGAACGCCTTGTCGTTGGCGGTGGCGGTCGTCGCTGCGCAATATTGCGGGTAGAGCGCTGCCAGCAGGATGCGGTCGCACCCCTGTTCGCGCAAGGCATCGATCCGGCTGGCGATCGAGGGATTGCCGTAGCGCATCGCCCAGTCGACGATCACGTCCGTGCCGAACGCGCCCTGCATCGCCTCCGCCTGCGCCCGCGTGATCGCGGCGAGCGGCGATCCCTTGTCGCTCCACACCTGCCGGTAGGCATGCGCCGACTTTCTCGGGCGGGTGTTCAGGATGATGCCGCGCAGGATCGGCTGCCATGCGATCGGCGGGATTTCCACGACGCGGCGGTCGGAGAGGAACTCGGCGAGGTAGCGCTTGACCGAGCGGGGGCTGGGATCGTCGGGCGTGCCGAGGTTCATCAGCAGCACGCCGATGCGTTGCGGGGGGATGGCGGGGTGATTCGGCGGGCGGTCCATGGGGGCTGCTAACGCGCGAATGTTGCGGTGGGGGCAAGGGGAAGTTGGTTTTCACGCGGAGACGCGAAGGAGAAGGATATTGGTTCGCGCGGAGACGCGGAGGCGCAGAGAGGTTGGGCTTGCCGCGCCGTTCCGCGATCGGGAGACATGCTCGCCCGCCGCAACGACGAATTGAAGCCGCTGACGCGGGATAGGGCCTCAGCAAGCGCAGCTTCTCCGCGCCTCCGCGTCTCCGCGTCTCCGCGCGAACCCATACCTTTCTTCTTCGCGTCATCGCGCCTTCGCGTGAACCAACTCCTACCCCGGCAACGGCAGCGACCGATACCGCCGCCCCGTCGCCGCGTGCAGTGCGTTGGCGATGGCAGGCGCCGCCACCGGGACCGCCAGTTCGCTGACCCCGCCCGGATCGGCATCCGATTCGATCAGTTCGACCAGCATCTCCGGCGCATCGGCGAGGCGCGGCAGGTGCATGCCGCCGAAGCCGCGCACCTCGGGCAGGTTGGCGGCGAAGCCGGTCGCCGCGCCCAGCGCGGTCGCCATGCCGAAGATCAGCCCGCCCTCGATCTGTTGCCGCACGAGGTCGGGGTTGACCACCCGTCCGCAATCGACCGCCGCGACCAGCCGGTCGACCTTCACCCGCCCGCCCACCAGCCGCGCCTCGGCCATGCAGGCGATCGCCGAGCCGCGCATCCGGTGGCAGGCGATGCCCTGCCCGCTGCCCGCCACCCCGCCCTGCCAGCCGCCCAGCGTCGCCACCGTCGTCAGGCAGCGCGCCAGTGCCACGTCGTCGCCCAGCATGCCGATGCGGAACGAATGCGCCTCGACACCCGCGAACGCCGCCAGCTCGTCGAGGAAACATTCGGTGAAGAAGGCGGTATAGCCATGCGCCCCGCCGCGCATCCAGCCGGGCGGCAGGCCGAGATCGGCGGCATGGTGATCGACCGCGACATGGGCGATGCCATAGGGCGGGACCGCCCCGTCGGTCGCCAGCGCATCGCCGCCGCCCGGCAGCGCCCGCCCCAGCGCGACCGCGACGTCGCCGCCGAGCAGCTGCCCGAGATCATGGCCGGTGCGCGGGGCCGCGACCTGCGCCCGCCACGCGGCGATCGTCCCGCCGCGCGCCAGCCGCGCGGTCATGCGGGCGGCGGCGGGCGTGCGGTAACGGTCGGCGAGGCACTCCTCGCCGCGCGACCAGGTGAGTTGCACCGGGCGCTCCAGCCGCTTCGCCAGCACCGCCACCTGTTCGGCGACGCGCGTGTCGAGCGTCGCGCCGAACGATCCGCCCGCGATCGTCGGGTGCAGCACGACCCAGTCGGGCGCGATGCCGATCGCCCGCGCGGCGGCGGCGCGCGCCAGCGTCGGCGCGGCGCACGGCATCCACAGCGTCAGCGTGCCGTCGCTCCACTGCGCGGTGGCGCTCGTCGGCTCGATCGCGCCGTGGAGCGCGGCGCGCACGCGGTAGGTCGCGGTCTGCGTCCGCCCCTCGGCGAAGGCGGCATCGACATCGCCCGTGTCGTGGACCCGCGCGCCCTCCCCCGCCAGCGCGGTGTCGAGCGCGGCGGCGATCGCGGCGTCGTCGATCAGCCCGTGCGTCTCGAAGCGCGGCGACATCGCGTCGAGCGCGCGATTGGCCGCCCACCAGGTCGTCGCCACCGCCGCCACCCAGCGGTCGTGCTCGACCACCGCGACCATGCCGGGGATCGCGCCCGCCGCCGCCTTGTCCAGCCCGACGAGCCGGCTGTCGCCGATCGGTCCCTGCCGGATCGAGGCGAAGACCATGCCGGGCTTGCGGATATCGGCGGCGAAGGTCGCGCTGCCGTCGAGCTTGGCAGGCGCGTCGAGCCGGGGGAGCGGTTGCCCCAGCAGCCGCTTCTCCTCGCCGGTGCGCAGGGGCAGGTCGCCGCCCGGCAGGCTCTCGGCGGCGGCACGTTCGGCGAGCGCGCCGAACCGCTCGCGCCGCTCGCCCATCACCACGAAGCCGTCGGCGGTGCCGCAGCTGCGCCAGTCGCTGCCCCAGTCGCGCGCCGCCGCGCGGCACAGCAGCACCCGCGCCGCCGCGCCCGCCGCGCGCAGCGGTTCCTCGAACCGGCGGATCGAGGTCGAGCCGCCGGTCAGCATCAGCGCGTTGCGCTCGGCATAGACGTTGCGCGTCGCCTCGGGCAGTGCGGCCAGCGCATCGCCGAACAGGATGCCCGCCGCCAGCGGATTGGCGTAGAGCGGGTTGATCGGCGCGGCTTCCACCGCGACGGTGCGCCAGTCCGCGCCCAGCTCGTCCGCGACGATCTGCGGCAGCGCGGTGTAGACGCCCTGGCCATGTTCGCTCTGCGGCACGGCGACCGTGACCTGCCCGTCGACGCCGATCTTGAGATAGGGGCCGAAGATCGTCTCGCCCTCGGCAGCGGCGAGGTTGACGCCGTAGCGGCGCGGCCACAGCGCCCAGGCGACGACCAGCCCGACGCCCGCCCCGCCGCCGATCAGCAGCTTGCGGCGGGTGAGGCGCGGGGTGGAGGGGGGTGCCATGGGGTGCGCCCTATCATGTCCTCCCCGGAACGGGAACGCGAAGATCCTCCCCGCTTGCGGGGAGGATCGGTGGTTCCCCTCCGCGCGCTTCCCCGGTATCACGCGGGCCGAACCACCGGAGCCTGTCCCTTGATCCTTTCCACCCTTGCCGCGGCAAGCAGCGATATCGGCATGGCCGCGGGCCATATCCGCTATGTCGACCTCGGGCTCGATCCGGTCGCGCTCGACCTCGGCTTCTTCCAGTTCAAATGGTATTCGCTGGCCTATATCAGCGGCATCCTGCTCGGCTGGTGGTATCTGCTGAAGCTGCTCGACCAGCCGGGCGCGCCGATGGCGCGGCGGCATGCCGACGACTTCGTATTCTATGCGACGCTCGGCATCATCCTCGGCGGGCGGATCGGCTATGCGATCTTCTATGCGCCCGAGATGTTCGTCGATCCGATCAAGCTGTTGCGGCTGTGGGACGGGGGCATGTCGTTCCACGGCGGCATGGTCGGGCTGATCCTCGGCATCTGGTGGCTGTCGCGCAAGCACGGCCTGCGCCCGTTGCGCGTCGCCGATTACGTCACCTGCGTGGCACCCATCGGCCAGTGTTTCGGGCGGCTCGCCAATTTCGTGAACGGCGAATTGTGGGGCAAGCCGAGCGACGTGCCATGGGCGATCGTGTTCCCGCGCACGGTCGCGGGCGGCATGGACCCGGCGCGCCATCCCAGCCAGCTCTACGAGGCGCTGGGCGAGGGGCTGCTGCTGTTCCTGCTGCTCTCCTTCCTGTTCTGGAAGACCGATGCGCGCTACAAGCCCGGCTTCCTGCTCGGCACCGGCATGGCCGGGTTCGGCGTCGCGCGCTTCGTGATCGAATTCTGGCGCGAACCCGATGCGCAGCTCGTCGCCTTTTCCGAAGCCACCGGGCTGCACATGGGCCAGTGGCTGACGCTGCCGATGATCGCGATCGGCATCTATCTGATGGTGACGGCCAAGAAACGTCGCCTGCGCGTCGAACCGATCGCGGGGTCGGAGAGCGTGGCGTGACGGTGTTGCCGATCCTCCCCGGCACGGGGAGGGGGACCGCTCGCGCCAGCGAGTGGTGGAGGGGGGCGTCCTGCTTCACCACCGCTGCGTTCGGGGATAGCCCCCTCCACCATGCTGCGCATGGTCCCCCTCCCCATGCCGGGGAGGAGCTTTGATGGACGCCGCCCTTCCCGAACGGCTCGCCCGCGCGATCACGCTGGCGGGGCCGGTCAGCCTCGCCCAGTTCATGGGGGCGGCCAACGCGCATTATTATGCGACGCGCGATCCGCTGGGCGCGAACGGCGATTTCACCACCGCGCCCGAGATCAGCCAGATGTTCGGCGAGCTGATCGGCCTGTCCCTCGCCGACCAGTGGGACCGCGCGGGGAGACCGGCGGCGCGCTATGTCGAATACGGCCCCGGTCGCGGCACGCTCGCCGCCGATGCGCTGCGGGCGATGGGCCGGGCGGGCTGCACGCCGCCGGTGCATTTTATCGAGACATCGCCGTCGCTGCGCGCCGAACAGGCGAAGCGGGTGCCGGATGCCGACTGGGCGGTCGATATCGTCGGCGTGCCGGAAGACGGCGCGCTGCTGGTCGTCGCCAACGAATTCTTCGACGCGCTGCCCATCCGCCAACTGGTGAGGACGGCGCAAGGCTGGCGCGAGCGGCTGGTGGCGTGTCAGGACACGCTGTTCCTCCCCATCGTCGGCACGCGCGGCTTCGATCCGATCATCCCGCCGCAGCTGCGCGACGCGCCCGTCGGATCGGTGCTGGAAACCGCCCCCGCCGCCGTCGCCATCCTGCGTGCGCTGGCGAAGCGGATCGTGGCGCAGGGCGGCTGTGCGATCGTGATCGACTATGGCTATAGCGGCCCGGCGATCGGCGACACGTTGCAGGCGGTGCGCGGCCACGGCTTCGTCAACCCGTACGACGATCCCGGCGAGCAGGACCTGACCGCGCACGTCGATTTCGCCACGCTGGCGGAGGCGGCGCGGGCGGAGGATGCGGTCGCCTATGGCCCGGTCGAACAGGGCGCGCTGCTGACCGCACTCGGCATCGATGCGCGGGTGCAGGCCCTGTCCGCCCGTTCGCCGGAGCGGGCCGCAGGGCTCAAGGCCGATCGCGACCGGCTGGTCGCGGGCGATCAGATGGGCAGCCTGTTCAAGGCGATCGCGATCACCTCCCCCGGCTGGCCGGTCCCGGCGGGGTTCGCATGACGGTGCTGCTGCGCCCCGCCACGCCCGCCGATGCCGAGGCGCTGGCGACGATCGGGCGCGAGACCTTCGTCGAGACGTTCGGGCACCTCTATCGCCCCGACGATCTGGCGGCGTTCCTGACCAACCATACCCCCGCCAACTGGGCGGCGGAACTGGCCGATCCGCGCTTCCGCATCCTGCTGGCGACGGCGGGCGAGGCCACGGCGGCCTATGCCAAGCTCGGGCCGCCGTCGCTGCCGTTCACGCCGCAGGGAACGCCGGTCGAGCTGCGCCAATTCTATGTGCGCAGTCCGTGGCACGGCACCGGGCTGGCGGCGGACCTGATGGAACGGGTGCTGGCCGAGGCGCGGGCGACCGGCGCGGACGAGCTGTACCTGTCGGTGTTCGTCGACAATCACCGGGCGCGGCGCTTCTACGAACGCTACGGCTTTGCACGGGTCGGCACCTATGCGTTCATGGTCGGCACCCATGCGGACGAGGATCATGTGATGCGGCTGGCATTGTGAGCGGCGTGGAGGTCATCCGCGCGGGCGCGCTGGACGGGGTGGCGCACGGCTTTCTCGGGCGGCGCGGCGGGGTGTCGACCGGGGTCGTCGCCGGGCTGAACACCGGCCTCGGTTCGGACGATGATCGGGCGGCGGTGCGGGAGAACCGCGCGCGGGCGGTGGCGGCGGTGCTGCCCGGCGCGGCGCTGACCGGCGTGTATCAGGTGCATGGGGCCTCGGTCGTGCGGGTGCTGAGCGCGTTCCGCGACGACGATCGCCCGCGCGCCGATGCGATGGTGACGGATCGCCCGAACGTGCTGCTCGGCATCATCACCGCCGATTGCGCGCCGGTGCTGTTCGCCGACCGCGAGGGCGGCATCGTCGGCGCGGCGCATGCCGGGTGGAAGGGCGCGCTGGCGGGCGTGACCGACGCGACGATCGCGCAGATGGTGACGATGGGCGCGCGGCCCGAGCGCATCGTCGCCGCGATCGGCCCGTGCATCGCGCGGGCGAGCTATGAGGTCGACATGGGCTTCGTCGAACGCTTCTGTGCCGAGGATCCGGCCAACGAGCGCTTCTTCACCGAGAACCGCCCCGGCCATGCCCGCTTCGATCTGGAAGCCTATGTCGCGCACCGGCTGGCGGCGGCGGGCGTGCGGCGGATCGAGGCGCTGGGGCTGGATACCTATGCGCAGGAAGACCGGTTCTTCAGCTTCCGCCGCGCGACGCACCGCGGCGAGCCGGATTACGGGCGGCAGCTGTCGCTGATCGGGCTGGCGGGGTAGCGCTCCGTCATTCCTGCGACGGCGGGAATCCATAGCCGCTGACCCTGCTGCAGGATCCGCAACGGTAGCGTCTATGGGCTCCCGCCTTCGCGGGAGCGACGAAGGGTCGGATCACGTCCCCGTCATTCCGGCGGAGGCCGGAATCCATTGTGTCGGGCGGTCCCGATCGATCGCTGCCGTCACCCCGTCGATGGATTCCGGCCTTCGCCGGAATGACGGGAGGGCAGGACAATCGGATTTGGTTTCTTTCGTAACCATCGTTACTCTCCCCGAAAAACATGGAGAGAATCGATCATGGCCGACGAAACCGAAGCCGAGCTGACCGGCGTGCCGCCGCGCCGCCGCCCCAAGCCCCCGGTCGATACCGTCGGTGGCAGGCGGCTCAGCCCCCAGACGCTGATGATGGGGCATGGCTATGACCCGGTGCTGTCCGAAGGATCGCTCAAACCCCCGATCTTCGCGACCTCCACCTATGTCTTTCCCAATGCGGCGGCGGGCAAGCGCCATTTCGAGGGCGTGACCGGCAAGCGGCCCGGCGGCGCCGAAGGCCTCGTCTATTCGCGCTTCAACGGCCCGAACCAGGAAATCCTCGAGGATCGCCTCGGCGTGTGGGAGGAGGCGGAGGACGCGCTGGTCTTCTCCAGCGGCATGTCGGCGATCGCCACGCTGTTCCTCAGCATGGTGCAGCCGGGCGACACGATCGTCCATTCCGGCCCGCTCTATGCCGCGACCGAGACGCTGATCGGGCGCGTCCTCGGGCGGTTCGGCGTGCAGTATCTCGATTTTCCGGCGGGCGCGACGCAGGACGAGATCGAGGCGGTGCTGCGCAAGGCGGAAGGCCGCGTGCCGCTGATCTATCTCGAAAGTCCGGCCAACCCGACCAACGCGCTGGTCGATATCGAGGCGGTGGCCGCGGCGCGCGATGCGGTGTTCGGCGACGGCGCAGCCCAGACGCCGATCGCGATCGACAACACGTTCCTCGGCCCGCTGTGGCAGCAGCCGCTGCGGCACGGGGCCGATCTGGTCGTCTATTCGCTGACCAAATATGCCGGCGGGCACAGCGATCTGGTCGCCGGCGGGGTGCTGGGGTCGAAGGACCACATCAACACCATCCGTTCGATGCGCAACACCATCGGTACGATCTGCGACCCGAACACCGCGTGGATGCTGCTGCGGTCGCTGGAGACGCTGGAGCTGCGCATGAGCCGCGCGGGAGAGAATGCGGCGAAGGTCTGCGCGTTCCTGCGCGATCATCCGAAGGTCGAGCGGGTCGGCTATCTCGGCTTCCTCGAAGGCGCCGAAGGGATGGAGCGCCAGGCCGATATCTACGCCCGGCATTGCACCGGCGGCGGATCGACCTTCTCGCTCTACCTGAAGGGCGGCGAGCGGGAGGCGTTCGCCTTCCTCGACGCGCTGGTCATCGCCAAGCTGGCGGTGAGCCTCGGCGGAACCGAAACGCTGGCGAGCCACCCGGCGGGAATGACCCACCTGTCGGTGCCCGACGCGCGCAAGGCGGCGCTGGGCATCACCGACAATCTGGTGCGCATCTCGATCGGGGTCGAGAATGCCGACGACCTGATCGCCGACTTCGCGCAGGCGCTGGACGCCATTTAGGCTCCTCCCCGCTTGCGGAGAGGGGGACCGCGCCCGACAGGGCGTGGTGGAGGGGGATCGCCGCGAACGCTACGGTTCCGTATGCTGGCACCCCCCTCCACCATGCTGCGCATGGTCCCCCTCCCCGTGCCGGGGAGGAGCGGTTTACGCCCCGCCGATCCCTTCGATCACCTTGCCGGTGCCGCCGCAGTTGGCGCATTCCCCGCCGTCGATCGTGCCGCTGCCGCCGCAGCGGGGGCAGATATCCTCGCCGGTGCCGGGGGTGCCGGGGGCAGCGTCGTCGCCGGGGTTGGTCGGTTGGGGCATGACAGGCTCTCCTCAATCGCGCGACAACGGTCGACAGCGGGCCAAGGGTCCGGCATGACGGCTCGCCTTATGGCTCCGCGTTTCGCCTTCACCGTCACCGCCACCTCCGGGCGCGCCCGCACCGGCACCATCGCCATGCAGCGCGGGGAGATCCGCACGCCCGCGTTCATGCCGGTCGGCACCGCCGCCACCGTCAAGGCGGTGAAGCCGCAGGCGGTCCGCGCGAGCGGGGCCGACATATTGCTCGGCAACACCTATCACCTGATGCTGCGCCCCAGTGCCGAGCGCGTCGCGCGGCTGGGCGGGCTGCACGCCTTCATGCAGTGGGACCGGCCGATCCTGACCGACAGCGGCGGCTATCAGGTGATGAGCCTGTCCGAGCTGACCAAACGGTCGGAAGACGGCGTCGAGTTCAAGAGCCATCTGGACGGCACGCGCCACCTGATGAGCCCCGAGCGATCGATGGAGATCCAGCGCCTGCTCGGGTCCGACATCGTGATGGCGTTCGACGAGCTGGTGCCGACCACCTCGTCGCGCGAGGTGCAGGCGAAGGCGATGGAACGCTCGATGCGCTGGGCGCGCCGCAGCCGCGCCGGATTCGATGCGGGCGGGGAGCATGCATCGCGCGCCGCGCTGTTCGGCATCCAGCAGGGCGCACTGGACGAGGGGCTGCGCAAGGCTTCGGCGGATGCGCTGATCGACATCGGCTTCGACGGCTATGCGGTCGGCGGCCTCGCGGTCGGCGAGGGGCAGGCGGCGATGTTCGGCGTGCTCGACTATGCGCCGGGCCAGTTGCCGGTGGACAAGCCCCGCTATCTGATGGGGGTGGGCAAGCCCGACGATATCGTCGGCGCGGTCGAGCGCGGGATCGACATGTTCGACTGCGTGCTCCCCACCCGATCGGGCCGCACCGGTCAGGCGTTCACGCGCGAAGGCCCGATCAACATCCGCAACGCGAAGTTCGCCGAGGACATGGCGCCGCTCGACCCCGCCTGCGCCTGCCCGACCTGCGCGAGCTTCAGCCGCGCCTATCTCCACCATCTGGTGCGCGCGGGCGAGATATTGGGCGCGGTGCTGATGACCGAGCATAATCTGTATTTCTATCAGGCGCTGATGGCGGACCTGCGCGCGGCGATCGCCGCGGACACGCTCGCCGCCTTCGCGCACGATTTCCGGGCACGCTACACGCCGCAGAAGCGTTGACGCCCAAGCAAGAGGGAGAGGACCGCATGACCGACACACCCGAACTGAACGAAGTCGCCGCCGCCGCCCGCGACGCCAAGCGCGCCGCCGATGCCGCCGCGGAAGCCCGGACCCCGGCGCGCCCGTCGCACTGGCCGCTCGTGCCGATCGGCGTCGGCCTTGGCATCGGATCGGCGGCGCTGGCGGCGGCGATGCTGTATGCGAACGCGGGGCGGAAGAAGGGCTGATCGTACTGCCCTGACCGCTCGACCCGTTCCTCCCCTCCCTGACAAGGGAGGGGAGAAGCTGTCGTTTGCTCCGGTCGCCGACCGGGGCGGCTGGCCAAGTGCCCGTTGACACCCGCCCGCTGCGCGCCGCACATCTCCGGCCATCGTTCCGCCCGGAGAATTGCCCCCATGCGTCTCGGCCTCGCGCTGTTGCTCTCGACCGCCTGCCTCGTGCCCGCCCATGCGCGGCAGGCCGCGCCCGCCGCACAGGCCGGCGCCACCGTGCCGCCGATCGCCTATACCGAACGCACCCTCGCCAATGGCTTGCGCGTCTATGCCATTCGCGACACGTCGAGCGCGAACGTGTCGGTACAGGTGTGGTACGACGTCGGCTCGAAGGACGATCCCGCCGGGCGATCGGGATTCGCGCACATGTTCGAGCATCTCATGTTCAAGGCGACGCGCAACCTCGTGCCCGAGCAGCTCGACCGGCTGACCGAGGATGTCGGGGGGTACAACAACGCGTCCACCGCCGATGATTACACCAATTATTACGAGGTGGTGCCCGCTAACCACCTCGAGCGGCTGCTGTTCGCCGAGGCCGACCGGATGGCGACGCTGGTCGTGGACCCCAAGACCTTCGCGTCCGAGCGGGAGGTGGTGAAGGAGGAGCTGCGCAGCCGCATCCTGGCGCAACCCTATGGCAAGCTGTTCGGGCTGTACGCGCCGATGGTGTCGTACAGCCGCCATCCCTATGCCCGGCCCGGCATCGGATCGATCGCCGATCTCGACGCGGCGACGATCGACGACATCCGCGCGTTCCACGCGACCTATTACCGGCCCGACAATGCGGTGCTGGTCGTCGCGGGCAATTTCGATCCCGCGCAGCTGAACCGCTGGGTCGACCAGTATTTCGGCCCGATCCGGAAGCCGGACCGCCCGATCCCGCGCGTGACCGTGACCGAGCCGATCCGGACGCAGGCTACCGCCAAGACGGTGTACGAGGCCAACACCCCGCTGCCCGCCGTGCTCATCAGCTATCCGCTGCCGCCCGCCGGGCACCCCGATCAGGCGGCGCTGGCGGTGCTGACCACGATCCTGTCGGGCGGCGACAATTCGCGGCTGCATCAGGCGCTGGTCTATCGCGAGCAGATCGCGGCGGACGTCGGCGTCTTCGCCGAGGACAAGCAGGGGCCGGGCACGCTCGCGCTCTATGCGATCCTCGCCGGGGGCAAGCGTGCCGAGGACGGCGAGGCGGCGCTGCGCCGCGAGGTGGCGAAGCTCGTCGCCACGCCGCCGACCCCCGCCGAACTCAGCGAGGCGAAGAACGAGATCACCACCGCCGCGCTGCTCTCGCGCGAGACGGCGGAAGGGAAAGCATCGGCACTGGCCGAAGGCGTGATCGTCGAGCGCGATCCGCAGGCGGCGGACAAATCGCTCGCCGCCATCGCCCGCGTGACCGCAGGCGACGTGCAGCGGGTGGCGCGCACCTGGCTGGCCGACAGTCGTTCCGCCGCGATCCGCTACCTGCCCGACAGCGCCAAGCCCGCCGGGGCGGCGAGCGACGCGATCGCCGTGGCGGACACCGTCGTCACCGCGCCGCTGGCGGTGCCGCCGGGCATCGCGCTCCACACGCCCGCGCCCGAGGGGCAGCGCATCCTGCCGCCCGAACCCGGCGCGCCGGTGCAGGTGGCGATCCCGGTGCCGGTCGAGCGGCGGCTGGCCAACGGCATGCGCGTGGTGGTGGTCGAGAAGCGCGGGCTGCCGATCGTCACCGCCGCGCTGGTGGCGCAAGGGGGATCGTCGCGCGACGGCGATGCCCGCGCGGGCACGGCCGAACTGACCGCCGGGCTGCTGACGCAGGGCACCGCCACCCGTTCGGCGACCGAGATCGCGCGCGCGGTCGAATCGCTCGGCGGCAGCATCTCGAGCGGGGCGGGCTGGGATTCGCAGAGCGTGACGCTGACCGTCGGCTCCGCCGAGGCGCCCGCCGCGCTCGGCATCCTGGCGGATGTCGCGCGCAACCCCGTGTTCGCGCAGGACGAGATCGACCGGGTGCGCGCCCGCACGATCGACGCAGTGAGCGTCGCGCTGACCGATCCGGCGCAGCTCTCGGGCCTCGTCGCCGATCGCGTGACCTTCGGTTCGGGATACGGCCATCCGGCCAGCGGCACGCCCGGGACGCTGAAGGCGATCACCCGCGCCGACGTGACCGCCGCCTATGCCCGGACGTGGCAGCCGGGGCAGGCGACGCTGGTGCTGGTCGGCGACCTGACCGCCGATAAGGGCGCGGCGCTGGCCGAGAAGCTGTTCGGCGACTGGAAGCCCGCCCCCGGTGCCGCCACGCCCCGCCCGCCCGAAGCCGCCCCGCCCGCCCCGCGCGTGATCGTCGTCGACATGCCCGGTGCCGGACAGGCCGGGGTGGTGGTCTCGCGTCCCGGCATCGCGCGCGGCGACGCTGCCTATTTCCCCGCCGCCGTCGCCAATGCGACATTGGGCGTCGGCTTCACGTCGCGGCTGAACCAGGAAATCCGCATCAGGCGCGGCCTCGCCTATGGCGCGCGCTCCGAGCTCGACGCGCGCAAGGCGGGGGGAGCGGTGAGCGCCGCGACGCAGACCAAGAACCCCTCCGCGCCGGAAGTCGTGAAGATCATCACCGACGAGATGCGGCGGCTGGGGGCCGAACCTGCGTCCGAGGCGGAACTGGCGACGCGCAAGGCGGTGCTGGCGGGCAGCTTCGGCCGCACGGTCGAGCGGACCAGCGGGATCGCGGGCACCATCGCCACCTATGTCGCCGACGGCGTGCCGCTGGCGCGGATCGCGACCTTCCTCCCCTCGATCGAGGCGGTCGATCCGGCGGCGGTGCAGCAGGTCGCCGCCCGGACGTTCGATCCGCAGGCGGCGAGCATCGTGGTGGTGGGCGACGCGAAACAGTTCCTCGAACCGCTGCGCGCGGCCTATCCGGGGCTGGTGGTGATCCCGGCGGCGGCGGTCGACCTGTCGCGGCCCGATCTGGGGGCGAAATAGGCGGGCAGGCGGCACCGGCCCGCCGCGAACCACGGTCATCCCCGCGCAGGCGGGAAGGACGGATATCGATATCGGTCGGCCCGTCCGGCCTTCCGGCGAAGGCCGGGACGACGACGGGGAAGCGGAGGAAACACGATGGACCTGCATCTCTGGCTCGCCTTTGCCGCCGCGTCGTTCGTGATGGGGATCATCCCCGGTCCGGGCGTCGCCAGCATCATCGGCTTCGCGTTCAGTTCGGGGCGCGCGACCGCGCTCGCCTCGGTCGCGGGGATGGCGGTGGGCAACGGCATTGCGATGACGGTGTCGCTGGCGGGCGCGGGGGCGATCCTCGCCACCTCGGCGATCGCCTTCACGCTGCTTAAATGGATCGGCGCGGCCTATCTGATCGGCATCGGGCTGATCGCCATCCTGCGCAGCGGCGGCGGCGACGATCCCGCGCGCCCGGCGCGGGCGGTGCGGCCGCGCACCGCGTTCCTGACCAATGTCGCGGTCGGCACCTTTCACCCCAAGACGATCCTGTTCTTCGTCGCCTTCGCCGCGCAGTTCATCCGCCCCGACCAGCCGTTCGTGCCGCAGGCGGCGATCCTGATCGCGACCTTCGTCGGCATTTCCGGGACGACCGACAGCGCCTATGCGCTGGTCGCGTCGCAGGCATCGGGGCTGATCCGCCGCCCGGCGTTCCGCCGCTGGGCGCAGCGCGCCGGGGGCGGCGCGGTGATGGGCGCGGGCATCGCGATGGCGACGCTCCAGCGGTAGCGCACCGTCCCGCTGCGGCACGGTCCGGATCGAGGGGGGAGCCGGACGCGCGTTGATCGGTTATAGCGCGCGGCATGGGCGTCCTCGCGAATCTTCCCCGATCTACCCGGTTGGCGGGCGGCCTTGCGCTGCTGCTGACGATCGGCACGTTCGCGGCGCGCGCGGGCATCGCCACGGTCGAGCATGCGGGCAGCCCCGCCCCGCCCCCGCCCGCCGCCAGCGGCTATGAGGCCGACGAGCATTTCCCCGGCGCCGCGCTGCTGCTGGCCGATGCGCCCGCCCCGGTGCGCGCGCGGGGCGAGACGGGCACCGCCCCGCTCCCCGCGCTGCCGGTGAGTGCCGAGCAGGCGGCGCTCGCCATGGCCGACACCTCGGTCAAGACGGCCGCGCCGTTCGTGGCACGCGGCAGCGCGCTCGATCAGGCGCGGGCGCTGCAATGCCTGACCACCGCCATCTATTACGAGGCGGCCAACGAGCCCGACGCCGGGCAGCGCGCGGTGGCGCAGGTGGTGCTGAACCGCGTGCGCCACCCCGCCTTTCCCGCCAGCGTGTGCGGGGTGGTGTTCCAGGGATCGGACAGGCCCGTCTGCCAGTTCAGCTTCGCCTGCGACGGGGCGATGGCACGTGCCCCCGCCCCCGCCGCATGGGTCCGCGCACGGCGGGTGGCGGCGCAGGCGCTCGCCGGCCAGGTGTTCGCGCCGGTCGGCATGGCGACGCATTACCACACCTATGCGGTCACCCCGTCGTGGAACCGCTCGCTGGTGATGACCGGGGCGTTCGGCGCGCATTTCTTCCACCGGTGGAAGGGGTGGTGGGGCACGCCCGCCGCCTTCCGCGATCGCTATGCGGGCCACGAGCCGCTGCCTGGGCCGTTGCGCCCGGTCGCGGCGGTGGTGCCGGTGGCGCAGGCGTCGCCGCTGCCCGAGGTGCAGGCGGCGGTGCCCCTGCCCGTGCCGCCCGCCGCCGCCGATGCCGTGGCCGTGGCCGTCCCCGCCGTACCGCCGCCCGACACGCTGCCGCCCGCGTCGCAGGTGCTCGACCGGTGGAAGGATTCGGGCAAGCCGCTGCGCTGAGCGTCCGCGTGGAAACGTGCCGATGGCACGTTTCGCGGTGTCAGCCCGCACCCCCACCCGGCCACCCCCGCAAGTATCCTGATGGGTGGCCGGGTGGGGGTGCGGGCTGGCACCGCCGCGAAACGCGCACTACCGTGCGTTTCCCGACAAACGCCGGGGCGTGACTTTCGGTGCGCGCGCGCCTACCTCCCGCGCCAGCAAACCCCGGAAGGATCGCCCCATGTCGCTGACCGTCGCCGTGCAGATGGACCCCATCGCCGGAATCAACATCGCGGGCGATTCGACCTTCGCGCTGATGCTGTCGGCGCAGGCGCGCGGCCACCGGCTGTTCCATTACGGCCCGGAGGATCTGAGCCAGTCGGGCGACCATGTGTGGGCAGAGGCCCGCCCGGTCACGGTGCAGCGGGTGGTGGGCGATCACTTCACGCTGGGCGATCCGGTGCGGCTCGACCTCGGTGACGAGGCCGATGTCGTGCTGATGCGGCAGGACCCGCCGTTCGACCTCGGCTATATCACCGCCACCCATCTGCTGGAGCGGATCAGCGACCGGACGCTGGTGGTGAACGACCCCGCATCGGTCCGCAACGCGCCCGAGAAGCTGTTCGTGCTCGACTATCAGCGCTTCATGCCGCCGACGCTCATCACCCGCTCGGTCGCGGAGGCGCGGGCGTTCCTGGAGGAACATGGTTCGATCGTGGTGAAGCCGCTGCACGGCAACGGCGGCAAGGCGATCTTCAAGATCGATCGTGACGGGCAGAACCTGTCCTCGCTGATCGAGGTGTTCAACACCCAGTATCGCGAACCGCATATGGTGCAGGCGTTCCTGCCCGCGGTGGCGCAGGGCGACAAGCGGATCGTGCTGGTCGACGGGGTGGTCGCAGGCGCGGTCAACCGGCTGCCCGGCGCGGGCGAGATCCGCTCGAACCTCGCGGTCGGCGGCACGGCGGCCAAGACCGAACTGACGACGCGCGAGCGCGAGATCTGCGCGGCGCTCGGCCCGGAGCTCAAGCGGCGCGGGCTGATCTTCGTCGGGATCGACGTGATCGGCGGCGAGTGGCTGACCGAGATCAACGTCACCTCCCCCACCGGCATCGTCGCGATCGAGCGGTTCGACGGGACCGACGTGGCGGGCATGATCTGGGATGCGATCGAGGCACGGGTGGCGGCGGGGTAGGGAATTCCCCGGCCATCCGCACCGCCCCCACCGTTCGTCCCGAGCGACGTCGAGGGACATGCCGCAAGCGTGGCGCACGGTGTCTCGACTATGCTCGACACGAACGGTTTCCTGCCGGGACTGCATGCGTTGAAGCCATTCCAAGGCACGAAACCCCGCCACGGACGTTCCCGACGGCATGACCAGTTTCATCCTCGATGCCATCGCATGGGGCGGCTATCTCGGCATCTTCCTGCTGATGGCGCTCGAGAATGTGATTCCGCCGATCCCGTCGGAGGTCATCATGGGGCTGGGCGGCATGGCGGTGGCGCGCGGCGACATGGCGATGGTGCCGCTGCTGCTATTGGGCACGGCGGGGACGACCGCGGGCAATTACTTCTGGTACGCGATCGGGCGGCGGTTCGGCTATCACGGCCTGAAACCCTTCGTCGATCGCTGGGGGCGGTGGCTGACGCTGGAATGGGAGGATGTGGAGAAGCTCCAGCGCTTCTTCCGCAAGCATGGCGGCAAGACGGTGTTCGTGTTCCGCTTCATGCCGACGTTCCGCACGCTCATCTCGCTGCCCGCTGGCATGGCATGCATGCCGCACTGGCGCTTCATCCTCGCGACCTTTACCGGCAGCGTCATCTGGAACGCGGTGCTGGCCTATGCCGGGCTGTGGCTGGGGTCGAACTTCTCGGCGATCGACCGCTATGTCGGGCCTGCCGCCATCGCCATGTCGGTGGCGATCGTCATCGGCTATCTCTACCGCGTCATCACCTGGAAACCCCGCGCGCAGCGCTGATGCCTGGCGCCTGATCCACTTGCGTGGAAGCGGTACCGGCCCACTCCCCCACCCGGCCACCTACACGGTACTCTCGATGGGTGGCCGGGTGGGGGAGTGGGCCGGTACCGCACTGATCCGGCGTCGCCGGAGCAGACCCTACCCGTGCGGGTGGGCGCTCCGATACACGTCCAGCAGGTGCGCGGCATCGACCTGCGTATAGACCTGCGTCGACGACAGCGAGGCGTGGCCGAGCAGCTCCTGCAACGAGCGCAGGTCCGCGCCCCGCCCCAGCAGGTGCGTCGCGAAGCTGTGGCGCAGCGCGTGCGGCGTCGTCCGCTCGCCCAGCCCCAGCGCCGCGCGCGCGACCCGCACCGACCGGCGCACGACGGCGGCGGACAGCGGCCCGCCCTTCGCTCCCCGGAACAGCGGCGCGTCGCGCGCGGTGACCCATGGTTGCTGGGCGACATAGGCCTCGATCGCCGCGCGCACCGGGGGGAGCAGCGGCACGATCCGCACCTTGTCGCGCTTGCCGGTGACGCGCAGCGTGTCGCCGAGCGGCAGGGCCGCGCCGGTCAGCGCCAGCGCCTCGCCGATGCGCAGCCCTGCGCCATAGAGCAGCAGCAGCACCGCCCAGTCGCGCGCGCCGATCCACGGCTCGGCGGCGGCATCGGCCACTTCCCCGGCCAGTGCCACCGCCTCGTCGGGGCTGACCGGGCGCGGCACGCCCTTCCTGACGCGGGGGCCGCGCAGCCGGGGCGGCTCCGCGCCGACGAAGGCGAGGAACGCGCGCACCGCCGACAGTTCGCGCGCCGCCGACGTGCTCGTCAGCCCCTCCGCGCGGCGATGGGCGAGGAAGGCGCGCAGGTCGGCAATGGAAAGCGCCTGCAGCATCCCGGCATCCACCGTCGCTCCGCGATGCTGCCCGAGGAACGCCAGCAGCCGCTCGGCGGTGGCGGCATAAGCGCGCACGGTATGGGCCGATCGCCGCCGGTCGCGCGCCAGATGGCGGGCGAAGGCCAGCGGCAGCGGATCGGCCACCGGCGTCAGCCGATCGTCTGGCCCGACTTCGCCCAGTCGGCCATGAAGCCCGCGATCCCCTTGTCGGTCAGCGGATGGTTGACCAGCGCGCGGATGACGGCGGGCGGCGCGGTCATCACGTCGGCACCCAGCTTGGCGGATTCGAGGACGTGGATCGGGTGCCGCACGCTGGCGACGAGGATTTCGGTCGCGAAGTCGTAATTGTCGTAGATCAGGCGGATGTCGCTGATGAGGCCCATGCCGTCGAAGCCGATGTCGTCGTGCCGCCCGACGAACGGCGAGACGAACGTCGCCCCCGCCTTCGCCGCCAGCAGCGCCTGGTTGGCCGAGAAGCACAGCGTGACGTTGACCATCGTGCCGTCGTCGGTCAGCGCCTTGCAGGTCTTGAGGCCATCGATCGTCAGCGGCACCTTCACCGCGACATTGTCGGCGATCTTCCGCAGGATTTCCGCCTCGCGCATCATGCCCGCATGGTCGAGCGCCACGACCTCGGCCGATACCGGGCCGGGCGTCACGGTGCAGATTTCGGCGACGACCTCCAGGAAGTCGCGGCCGGACTTGTGGATCAGCGAGGGGTTGGTGGTCACGCCGTCGAGCAGGCCGGTGTCGGCCAGTTCGCGGATGTCGGCGATGTCGGCGGTGTCGGCGAAGAACTTCATGGGATCGCTTCCAGACGAATCGGGGATCGGATGGCGCGCCATCGCGCATCCCGGCGACAGGGGCAAGGTTTGCGCGGTGCAACATATGCCGGGAGCGGAACGTTGCGGCTTTTCGACCAGCGCCCTACTACGGATCGATGATGCTCGAATCGCTTGACGGGTTCGATCCGCACGACGCGGTGGACCGGATGCTGACGCTGCTGCGATCGGCACCCGAGGACCAGTTCTCGGCGCTGACGGTCATCACCCGCGAATTGCTGGGGATGCCGATCGCCGCGATCACGATCGCGCAGGGCGACACCATGTGGCCGCGCGCGGCGAGCGGCACCGACGTCGGCGAGATGCCGCGCGACCAGTGGGTCTGCAACGAGGTGGTGACGGGCGACCGGCCGGTGACCGTCGCCAATTGCGAACTGGACCGGCGCTTCGCCCATCTCGGCTTCGTGACCGACGGGGGCCTGCGCTTCTATGCCGGGGTGCCGCTGCACGCGACCGATCCGCAGACCGGCGTCCGCCATGCCATCGGCGCGCTGTGCGTCGGCGACACCCGCCCGCGCACGCTGGAACCGGCCAAGCAGGAGGCGTTGCAGGCGCTGGCCGGGCTGACCGAGGCGGTGATCGCCACCCATATCTCCGCCGGGGTCGCGATCGACGTGGCGGAGATCGCCAACCGCCAGGCGCGCGAACTGGCGCGGCAGGACCGGCTGTTCCGCCATGCCGAACGCATGGCGATGATCGGGTCGTGGCGCCTCGGCCTGCCCGACAACGACGTCCACTGGTCGAGCGGGGTACGCCGCATCCACGAACTGCCCGAGGACGCCACGCTGCCGCTCGATGCGGCGCTGGGCTTCTATCCGCCGCACGCCCGCGCGGTGGTCAGCGCGACGCTCGAACGCGCGGTCGCGGCGGGCGGCACCTTCGATTTCGAGGTGGATTTCGTCACCGCCACCGGGCGCAACCGCCGCGTGCGCTCGATCGGCGAGGCGGAAACCGACGGCGACGGCACCGTGATCGCGCTGACCGGCGTGTTCCAGGACGTGACCGACCGCCACCTGCTGGAACAGCAGCTGCGCCGCTCGGCCTCGACCGATCCGATGACCGGGATCGCCAACCGCGCGGCGTTCGATGCCGAGCTGGAACGCGCGATCGGCCGGGCGGTGGACGACGACGGGCATTGCGTGCTGGTGCTGATCGACCTCGATCATTTCAAGGCGGTCAACGACACCCACGGCCATCTGGCGGGCGACGACGTGCTGCGCGCGGTCGCCGAGCGGCTGCGCGGCCCCCGGTTCGCCGATGCCTTTGCCGCGCGGCTGGGCGGCGACGAATTCGCGCTGATCCTGCGCACCCGTGCCGATTGCGAAGATGCCGACGCGCTGGTCGCGGCGCTGGCCGCCGATCTGGCGCAGCCCGCGCCGAGCGACGGGCGGATGCTGCCGATGTCGGCGACGCTCGGCTATGCGGCGGTCGCGGGCGAGATCGCATCCTCGCGCGAACTGCTCCACGCCGCCGACGAGGCGCTCTACACCGCCAAGCGCCGCCGTCGCGGATCGGCGGAACGCCATGGCGAGCGGCGACGAATCGAGGAATAGGGGCGGCGTCGCCTCTCCCCGGTCGGGGGTGGGTCGGCTTGGGGCGGGCGGGACGTTCCTGCGCAGGCCGACCCCCCCCAGCTCCTCCCTTGTCCAGGATTCCGCTGCCAAAGTCCTTTTCCGTACCCCCGCGCAGGCGGGGGTCCAGGGTCTTGCCCATCGACGGTCGCCCGCCGAGGTAGCGTACCCCCGCGCAGGCGGGGGTCCAGGAGCTACGGACGCAAGCCGTTGTTTTACTCGGCTCTGGACCCCCGCCTGCGCGGGGGTACGGCAGGATCAAGGGTTGACCTTAAATTTTCGCAGAGAAATCCCTGGCCAGGGAGGGCAGAGGAAACCTCGATTTCCATTCGCCCCCGCGCTCCCTATCTAGCCACCATGTCCCGCGCCCGCGTCCTCCTGCTCAATGCCGCACTCGGGCCGCTCGACTACCGGGTGCCGCACGGCATGGCGGTCGAGCCGGGATCGATCGTCACCGCGCCGCTGGGGCCCCGCCAGTTGCTGGGCGTCGTGTGGGATGCCGAACGCCTCGCGACCGAGGAGGTCGGCGACAATCGCCTGCGCCCGTTGCTGGCGGTGGCCGACGCGGCCCCGATCGCCGCGCCGCTCCGGCGGCTGGTCGAATGGACCGCAGGCTATTATCTCGCCGCCCCGGCATCGGTGCTGCGCATGTGCCTCGCCTCCACCTCGGCGCTGGAGGGGGCGAAGCTCGCGGTCGAATATCGCGCGACCGGGCATGTGCCCGAGCGGATGACTCCCAAGCGGCAACAGGCGCTGGAGCGGATCGGCGAGCGGCGCGGGCTGGTGCGCGAACTGGCGGCGATCGCCGACGTGTCCGACGCGGTGATCCGGGGGCTGGTGAAGGAAGGCGCGATCGAGGCGGTGTCGGTCGACATCGACCAGCCCTATCCCGAACCCGATCCCGACCATGGCACGCCCGCCCTGTCCGCCGATCAGGCGGCGGCGGCGGACACCCTGCGCGATGCGGTGCGCGCGGGTGCATTCCACCCCTTCCTGCTCGACGGCGTCACCGGATCGGGCAAGACCGAGGTGTATTTCGAGGGCGTGGCCGAGGCGATCCGGCAGGGGCGGCAGGTGCTGGTGCTGCTGCCCGAGATCGCGCTGACCGAACCGTTCCTCAAGCGCTTCACCGCCCGCTTCGGCTGTGAACCGGTGCCGTGGCACAGCGACCTGCGCTCGACGCAGCGCAGGCGTGCGTGGCGCGCGATCGCGAGCGGCCAGGCGAAGGTGGTGGTGGGTGCCCGGTCCGCGCTGTTCCTGCCCTATGCGAACCTCGGCCTGATCGTCGTGGACGAGGCGCACGAGACGAGCTTCAAGCAGGAGGAAGGCGTCCATTATCACGCGCGCGACGTCAGCGTGATGCGCGGCCTGTTCGAGAAATGTCCGGTGATCCTCGCCAGCGCAACCCCGGCGATCGAGACGCGGCAGCAGGTGGCGCAGGGCCGCTATACCGAACTGAAGCTGCCCGGCCGCTACGGCAAGGCGCAACTGCCGACGATCTTGCCCGTAGACCTGATCGAACAGCCGCCCGAGCGCGGGCGCTGGATCGCGGCCCCGCTGGTCAGGGCGATCGACGAGACGCTGGCTCGCCGCGAACAGGCGCTGCTGTTCCTCAACCGGCGCGGCTATGCGCCGCTCACCCTGTGCCGGTCGTGCGGGCATCGCTTCCAATGCCCCAACTGCACCGCATGGATGGTGGAGCATCGCCTGATCCACCGGCTGTCGTGCCATCACTGCGGCCATGTGATCCCCACCCCGCGCGCCTGCCCCGAATGCAAGGCGGAGGACAGCCTCGTCGCCTGCGGCCCCGGCGTGGAGCGGATCGCCGACGAGGCGGCGGCGCTGTGGCCGACCGCGAAGATCGCCATCGTCACCTCCGACACCATCTGGTCCCCGGCCAAGGCGGCGGAGTTCGTCGGTCGCATGGAGGCGGGCGACATCGACATCGTCGTCGGCACGCAGCTGGTGACGAAGGGCTATCACTTCCCCAACCTGACCTGCGTCGGCGTGATCGACGCCGACCTCGGGTTGCAGGGCGGGGATCTCCGCGCCGCCGAGCGGACCTTCCAGCAGATCGCACAGGTCGCCGGGCGGGCCGGGCGCGGGTCCAAGCCCGGCCATGTCTATATCCAGACGACCCAGCCGAACGCGGCGGTGATGCAGGCGCTGGTCTCGGGCGATGCCGACAGCTTCTACGCCGCCGAGACGGAGGCGCGCGCCGAGGCACAGGTGCCGCCGTTCGGGCGCTATGCCGCGATCATCGTGTCGTCGGAGGACAAGGCCGCGGCGGAGGCGACCGCCCGCGCGATCGGCCGCGCGCAGCCGCAGGTGGAAGGGATGCACGTCTACGGCCCCGCCCCCGCCCCGCTGGCGATGCTGCGCGGGCGGCACCGCTTCCGCCTGCTGGTGCATGCGACGCGCGCGCTGGACGTGCAGGACGTGATCCGCGACTGGCTGGCGGGCGTGGAATGGGGAACCAAGGTGCGTGTCGCGGTGGACGTGGACCCGTACAACTTCCTCTGATCGCGCCGGCACCGGCTTGCCGGGGGCATCCTCCGCCGCCTAGCCTCCACCCGGTCACGGAACGGGGGTATCCAGATGATTCGCAAGCTGCTGGCGGTATTGGTCGCCGCCATGCCGGTGTCGGCCCATGCCGCATGGCATGAGGCACGCTCCAATCATTTCATCGTCTATTCCGACGACGATGCCGCCGATGTCGCGCGCTTCGCCGAACGGCTCGAACGGTTCGACCGGGTGCTGCGCTTCCTGACCAAGGTGCCGAACACGCCGATCGCGCCCGCCAACCGCGTCACCGTCTATGTCACCGGCGACACCAGCAGCATCGCGCGCCTGTCGGGATCGAGCAACGTCGCGGGCTTCTACATCCCGCGCGCGGGCGGATCGGTCGCCTTCGTGCCGAAGCGTACCGGCGAGGGGATCGACGGCGAGGAGGTGCTGTTCCACGAATATACCCATCACTTCATGCTGTCGAACTGGTCCGACACCGCGTTCCCGGCTTGGTATGTCGAGGGGTTCGCCGAATTCTTCGCGACCACGCGGATGCGCGCCGACGGCACGATCGAGATCGCGCGCCCGCCGATGTATCGCATCGGGTCCTTCGCCAACGGCCTGCCGGTGTCGGCGCGGGAACTGCTGACGAGCGCACCGTCGAAGATCGACGCGCAAGGGCTGTACGCGGGCGGCTGGCTGCTGACCCATATGCTGCTGCTCGACCCGGCGCGGCGCGGACAGCTCGACCGGTTCATGGGTGCGATGGCGGCGGGCACCCCGGCGGAGCAGGCCGCGACCCAGGCGCTGGGCGACCTGCGCCAGCTCGACCGCGACATGGGGCGCTACGTCCGCACGGGCCTGCGCTATTCGATCCTGCCCGCAAGCGCGATCCCGCCCGCCAAGGTAGAGGTCCGCGCGCTGACCCCGGCGGAGGCGGCGACGATGGCGGTGCGCATCCGCTCGAAACGCGGCGTCGACCGTGCCGCGGCGCTGGCGCTGCTGCCCGCCGCGCGGCGCGCCGCCGCGCCCTATCCGAACGATCCCGCCGCGCAGGTGGTGCTGGCGGAGGCGGAATATGACGCGGGCAATTATGCCGCCGCCGAAGGGGCCGCGCGCCGCGCCGTCGCCGCCGATCCGAAATCGGTCGACGGCCATGTCTATATCGGCATGGCGCAGATGGCGCAGGCCCGCGCCGCCAGGGACACCGACCCCGAACACTGGCGCGCGATCCGGCGCTCGTTCATCGCCGCCAACAAGCTGGAGAACGACGATCCCGAACCGCTGATGCTGTTCTACCAGAGCTATCTGGACAACGGCCAGACCCCGAACGCCAATGCCCGCGACGCCCTGCTGCGCGCGCACACGCTGGGGCCGCAGGACCGGGGCCTGCGGATGCAGGCGGCGCGGGTGCTGCTGGAAACCGATCGCGCGGCCGATGCGCGCCGGGTGCTGGGGCCGGTCGCCTATGCCCCCCACGGCGGGCCGAGCGCGATCTTCGCCGCCGACCTGATCGCCGCGATCGACGGCGGGGGCACCAAAGCGGCGTTGCAGCGCTGGGACGCCAGCAGCAAGGAACAGCGCGGCGAGGACGGCGACGCGGGCTGATCCCCGGCCGTGCCGCCCTTGCGCGGCGCGCCGCTTTGCACGAAAGCGCTGCGGTCCTGACGGGGGATGACGATGGTTCGACTGGTGATCGCATGTCTGCTGGCGACGCTGGCGCTGACCCGGCCCGCCCGCGCCGACGATGTGTCGGCGGCGGCGCGCGGGGTGGTGCGCGTGCTCGCCATCGCCACGGTCGACGGCGAGATGGTCGACATCGAGCACGGCACCGGCTTCGCGGTCGCCCCCAACCGCATCGTCACCAACGCCCATGTCGTCGAACTGCTGGAGCGCTATCCGGGCGAGGCGGTGCTGGCGATCGTGCCGTCGGAGGGGGATCGATCGTACGAGGGCCGGTTGCTGCGCGTCGATACCGCGCGCGACCTGGCGCTGATCGAGGTGCGCGAGGTGCGGCTGCCGCCGCTCACCCTCTATACCGGAGCATTGGGCGAGGGCGATCCGTCGATCGCGCTCGGCTATCCCGGCAACGTCGATCTGGCGACCGCGCGCTCGGCGGACGATTTCGTCAAGCCGACCGCGCCGGTGCGCTCGCAGGGGGTGCTGTCGGGCAACCGCACGTTGGAGGGGACGGCGGTGCTGGTCCACACCGCCAGCATCGCGCGCGGCAATTCCGGCGGGCCGCTGCTCGACCGGTGCGGGCGGGTGCTCGGCGTCAATTCGGCGCTGACCCGCGGCGAGGAGGGCGACGCCAGCTTCGCCTTCGCCATCGCCGACCAGGAACTCGCCGCCTTCCTGCGCGAGGCGGGGCAGCCGGTCGCCACCGTCACCGCGCCGTGCGTGACCCTGGCGGACGCCGACGCCCGCGACCGCGCCGATGCCGAGCGCCAGTCGGTCGAGGACCGCGAGCGCGCCCGCGCCGCCGCCGAGCGCGCGCGCGAGGACCGGCTGACCGCGATCGAGACGGCACGCGCCGAGAATGCCGAGCGGCGCGAGAACATGATGGCCGTCGCCGCATTGCTGCTGGCGCTGTCGGTACTGTCGGTCGGCGGGGCGGGGTTGCTCGCGAGCCGAAGCGACCCGCGCCGCGCGAAATGGGCGGGCGCGGCGGGCGGCGTGTTCTTCGTCGGCGCGGTCGCGGTGTTCGTGCTGCGCCCGGACTTCGACGCATCGGCGGTCAAGGCGGGCGACGCCGCCACCGCCGCGACCCGCGTGACCCCGTTGTCGGGCGCGCTCGAATGCACGCTGGTGCCCGAGCGCAGCCGCATCATCCTGTCCCCGGTCGAGACGGTCCGCTTCGACTGGCAGGCCAACGGCTGCATGAACCGGCGCACCCAATATGCGGAAAGCCCGGGCGGCGGCTGGGAACGCATCCTCGTTCCGTCGGAGGATGCGACGGTATCGGTGCTGCGCTTCGATCCCTTGAGCGGCAGCTATACCAACACCCGCTACCTGCTCTCCGCCGACGCGATGGAGCGCGCGCGGTCGCTGCGCGGGCAGGTGCAGCAGAAGGCGTGCGAGGACGGCACCGGCGCGCGCGCCGCGCTGGCGACGCAACAATCGGCGATTCGCAGCGCGCTGCCGCCCCAGGCCAACGAACGGCTGGTCTATCGCTGTACGAAGGCGGGGTGAGCGCGCGATAGAGGGGATCGACCTTCAACGATCGGGTGCCGTTCGTCATCGGCGAAGCCGTTATTTCCGTCACCCCGGACCTGTTGCGGGGTGACGATAGAAACCCGGATGTCGATCGGGGCTATTGCTGATCCCACTCCTCTCCGCGCCGGTGCCGTTCCTGCGCGCGGAACAGGTCCAGCGTCCGCGCACGCGCCAGCGCCGCGCTTTCGGCGTGATAGTCCTTGCGCCGGTCCGAGTTGAAGCCATGGCCCGCGTCATAGACGTGGATCGTCGCATGTTCGGGCGGGTTCCTCGCCAGCGCCTCGACCTTCGCGATCGGGATGCCCGCATCCTGCCGCCCGAAATGGGCGATCGTCGGCACGCGCGGCACATCGGCGCTGTCGGGGATCAGCCGACCATAATAGGCCGATACCGCCGCGATCCCGTCGACCCGCGCCGCCGCCGCCCATGCGACCGATCCGCCGTAGCAATAGCCGACGACATACACCGGCGACACGCCCTGCAACCATTCGACGCAGGTCGCGACATCGGCGACCGACTGGTCGAACGGATGAATCTCGCGCGACAGGGCGATCGCACGGTCGAGGTCCGGCCCGTCATAGTCCGCGACGAATCCGGGATGCTCGCGATCGAACAGCGCGGGCGCGAGGACGAGATAGCCGTTCCTCGCAAAGCCGTTCGCCACGTCGCGGATATGGTCGGTCAGGCCGAAGATCTCCTGCACCACCACGATGCCGCCGCGCGGAATCCGTCCCGGCTCGGCGCGGTACACGTCGATCTCCGCCCCGTCGGCCATCGCTATCCGCAGCATCTCGCCCATCGTCCGCCCCCGTCATGTCCCGTTCAGCTTGGCGGGCTACGACCGAAGGCGCACGGGGTTCCGCAAAGCTTGCGAAATCGTGACACCGATGCTAGCGGCCCCTCGACCCATCGGGGGCGCACGGGCCGATTCAGACGACGCGACATCTGTCGCGACGCGGAAACGGGGGAGTGCCGCCCCCTTTCATGCATGGGACGTAAGTGTTGACCCCTGACAAGGACGCGCGCGTGGAGACATCCAGCGGAATGACCGGCAACCCAGGCGGCGCCGCCACCACGATTCAGGCGAGTCTCAGCGGCCGTTACGCCACCGCGCTGTTCGGTCTGGCGCAGGATCAGGGCCGGTCGTCGGCGGTCGAATCGAGCCTGAAGACGCTGCAGGAGGCGATCGCCGAATCGGACGATCTGTCGGCGCTGATCAAAAGCCCGCTGATCGGCCGCGACGAGGCCGCGCGTACGCTGTCGGCGCTGGTGCCGGTGCTGGGCCTGGACCCGATCACCGCCAATTTCCTCGGCGTGCTGGCGCAGAACCGGCGCCTGGGCGACCTGCCCGCGATCATCCGCGCGTTCCGCGAGCTTGCCGCGCGCAGCCGTGGCGAGACGAACGCCGAAGTCACCTCCGCCCATCCGCTCGACGACGCGCAGGTCGAGGCGCTGCGCCAGCAGCTGCGCTCGCGCGTCGGCCGCGAGGTCGCGATCGACCTGAAGGTGGACCCCTCGCTTCTCGGCGGGCTGATCGTGAAGATCGGCAGCCAGATGATCGACAGCTCGATCAAGACCCGACTGAACACGCTCGCGCACGCGATGAAAGGCTGAACATGGATATCCGCGCCGCAGAAATCTCGAAGGTCATTCGCGACCAGATCGCCAATTTCGGCACCGAAGCGCAGGTTTCGGAAGTCGGCCAGGTGCTGTCGGTCGGTGACGGCATCGCCCGCATCCACGGGCTCGACAACGTCCAGGCGGGCGAGATGGTCGAGTTCGGCGGCGGCATCCAGGGCATGGCGCTCAACCTCGAAGCCGACAATGTCGGTGTCGTGATCTTCGGGTCGGACTCATCGATCCGCGAGGGCGACACCGTCAAGCGCACTGGCACCATCGTCGACGTTCCCGTCGGCAAGGGCCTGCTCGGCCGCGTCGTGGACGGTCTGGGCAACCCGATCGACGGCAAGGGCCCGATCGTCAGCGAACAGCGCGCCCGCGTGGACGTGAAGGCACCGGGCATCATCCCGCGCCAGTCGGTCAGCGAGCCGATGCAGTCGGGCCTGAAGGCGATCGACGCACTGGTGCCGGTCGGCCGCGGCCAGCGCGAACTCATCATCGGCGACCGCCAGACCGGCAAGTCGGCGGTGGCGATCGACACCTTCATCAACCAGAAGACGGCCAACGCCGGCTCGGATGAATCGAAGAAGCTGTACTGCGTCTATGTCGCGGTCGGCCAGAAGCGTTCGACCGTCGCGCAGCTGGTGCGCACGCTCGAAGAGAATGGCGCGATGGAATATTCCATCGTCATCGCCGCGACCGCTTCGGACCCCGCCCCGCTCCAGTATCTGGCGCCCTATACCGGCACCGCGATGGGCGAGTATTTCCGCGACAACGGCATGCACGCGCTGATCGTGTTCGACGATCTGTCGAAGCAGGCGGTGGCCTATCGCCAGATGTCGCTGCTGCTGCGCCGTCCGCCGGGCCGCGAAGCCTATCCGGGCGACGTATTCTATCTCCACAGCCGCCTGCTGGAGCGCGCCGCCAAGATGTCGGACGCCAATGGTGGTGGCTCGCTGACCGCGCTCCCGATCATCGAGACGCAGGCGGGCGACGTGTCGGCCTATATCCCGACCAACGTGATCTCGATCACCGACGGGCAGATCTTCCTCGAAACCGACCTGTTCTTTGCCGGCATCCGCCCGGCGATCAACGTCGGCCTCTCGGTCAGCCGCGTCGGCTCCGCCGCGCAGACCAAGGCGATGAAGAAGGTCGCAGGCTCGATCAAGCTGGAGCTGGCGCAGTACCGCGAGATGGCGGCGTTCGCGCAGTTCGGCTCGGACCTCGACGCCTCGACCCAGAAGCTGCTGAACCGCGGCGCGCGCCTCACCGAGCTGCTCAAGCAGGCGCAGTTCTCGCCGATGCCGTTCGAGGAGCAGGTCGCGTCGATCTTCGCCGGGACGCAGGGCTATCTCGACAAGGTGCCGGTCAGCGACGTCACCCGCTACGAGCAGGCGATGCTGTCGGACCTGCGCGCCAACCATTCGGGCGTACTGGCCAAGATCCGCGACACCAAGGATCTGGGCGACGAGGCGAAGTCGGGGCTGAAGGCCGCGCTCGACCAGTTCGCGAAGACCTTCGCGTAACCGCAAAGCCCTCTTCCCTTCAGGGGAGAGGGTTGGGAGAGGGGAAGAGCGGGACCGTCGTTGCGACAAGCCCCTCTCCCCGACCCTCTCCCCCACGGGGGAGAGGGAGTAGGGAAGACAGATGGCAAGCCTCAAGGCTCTCAAACTGCGGATCAACTCGGTCAAGTCGACCCAGAAGATCACCAAGGCGATGAAGATGGTCGCCGCCGCCAAGCTGCGCCGCGCGCAGGAAGCGGCCGAGGCCGGTCGCCCCTATGCCACCCGCGTCGAGCAGGTCGTCGCCAGCCTCGCGAGCAGCGCGCAGATCACCGAGGGCAGCTCGCCGCTGCTGGCCGGGACCGGCCGGGATCAGGTGCACCTGTTCGTCGTCGCGACGTCGGACAAGGGGCTGGCGGGTGCGTTCAACTCGAACATCGCGCGCCTCGCCCGCCGCCGTGCGCTGGAGCTGCAGGCCGAGGGCAAGACCGTCAGGTTCCTGACGATCGGCCGCAAGGGCCGCGCGGTGCTGGCGCGCCAGTTCCGCGACGGCTTCATCCATGCGGTCGAGCCGGGCGATCTGGGCAAGCTGACCTTCGCCGATGCGAAAGGGTACGCCGACGACCTCATCCGCCGCTACGAGGCGGGCGAGTTCGACGTCGCGCACCTGTTCTATGCCACGTTCAAGACGGTGCTGACGCAGGAGCCGACCGAGCAGCAGCTGATCCCGGTCAAGATTCCGTCGGCGACCGCCGCGCCAGCCGCCGACGCCGTGGTCGAGTACGAGCCCGGCGAGGAAGCGATCCTCGACAGCCTGTTGCCGACCAATATCGCGGTGCAGATCTACCGCGCGATGAAGGAAAACGCCGCGTCGGAGCAGGGCTCGAAGATGACGGCGATGGACAATGCCACGCGCAACGCGGGCGACCTCATCAACCGCCTGACCATCGAATACAACCGCACCCGCCAGGCGGCGATCACGACCGAACTGGTCGAGATCATCTCGGGCGCCGAGGCCCTGTGACGAAGCACGCCGTCCTCATGGCGCTCGCCGCCATGCTGGCCGGCTGCGGTCAGCACTCGGGCGAGGCCGACCAGCCGCGCCCGACGCCGACCCCGCTCATCACCGGCGGCTGGGCGACGGTGTTCGGCGATGCGCCGAAGACGGTCGAGCTGCTGAACAACACCGGCTTCCGCCTGTCGCCCTATGCGCCTGCCGGGACCGGTACTGTCGCCAGGGCACAGCCGACGCCGATGGCCGATCCGTCGGTCACGCCGGTCAACATGGCGAACCTGACCGTCACCGGCGATGCGCAGCGGATCGACAAGCTCGTCTTCACGCTCGACATCGTGAACCTCGGCAGCAGCCCGTTCGCCAAGGAACAGTTCGCCCGCTGGGTCGACCGGCCGCTGGCGAGCATGAACCTGCCGGGTCGCGACGAAGTGAAGCGCGGCATCCTGACGGAAAGCCCGGCCAAGGGCAGCCTGCCCGGTGCCGAATACCAGACCACCCGTGAAAAGATCGACGGCGGTCGCCGTCTGGTCGTAACCTTTACCCGCCCCGCGCAGGCGGGCAGCAGCAGCGAACCGAGGAAGCAGTGATGGCAACCGCCGCAGACACCTACGCGCCCCAGGGCAGCACCAACAACACCGGCCGGATCGCGCAGGTCATCGGCGCGGTCGTCGACGTCGCGTTCGACGGCGAACTGCCCGCGATCCTGTCGGCGCTCGAAACCGACAACAACGGCAACCGCCTCGTGCTCGAAGTCGCGCAGCATCTGGGCGAGAACACCGTCCGCACGATCGCGATGGACGCGACCGAGGGCCTGACCCGCGGTCAGGCGGTGCGCGACACCGGATCGCAGATCCGCGTGCCGGTCGGCCCCAAGACGCTCGGCCGCATCCTGAACGTCGTCGGCGAGCCGATCGACGAGCGCGGGCCGGTCGGCGCGGAAACCACCGCCCCGATCCACGCATCGGCCCCGCTGTTCGTCGACCAGTCGACCGAGAGCGCGATCCTCGTCACCGGCATCAAGGTCATCGACCTGCTCGCCCCCTATGCGAAGGGCGGCAAGATCGGCCTGTTCGGCGGCGCTGGCGTCGGCAAGACCGTGCTGATCCAGGAACTCATCAACAACATCGCCAAGGGGCACGGCGGCACGTCGGTGTTCGCGGGCGTGGGTGAGCGCACCCGCGAGGGCAACGACCTGTACCACGAATTCCTCGACGCGGGCGTCATCGCCAAGGATGCCGAGGGCAATCCGACGAGCGAGGGGTCGAAGGTCGCGCTGGTATACGGCCAGATGAACGAGCCGCCGGGCGCGCGTGCCCGCGTCGCGCTCTCGGGCCTGACGATCGCCGAATATTTCCGCGACGTGGAAGGGCAGGACGTGCTGTTCTTCGTCGACAACATCTTCCGCTTCACCCAGGCGGGTTCGGAAGTGTCGGCGCTGCTCGGCCGCATCCCCAGCGCCGTGGGCTATCAGCCGACGCTGTCGACCGACATGGGCGCGCTGCAGGAGCGCATCACCTCGACCAACAAGGGCTCGATCACCTCGGTGCAGGCGATCTACGTCCCTGCCGACGATCTTACCGATCCGGCCCCGGCGACCTCGTTCGCGCACTTGGACGCGACGACCGTGCTCAACCGCGCGATTTCGGAACTGGGCATCTATCCGGCGGTCGATCCGCTCGATTCGACCAGCCGCGTGCTCGAGCCGCGCACCGTCGGCCAGGAGCATTACGACACCGCGCGCGCGGTGCAGTCGCTGCTCCAGCGCTACAAGTCGCTCCAGGACATCATCGCCATCCTCGGCATGGACGAGCTGAGCGAAGAGGACAAGGTCACGGTCGCCCGCGCCCGCAAGATCCAGAAGTTCCTCAGCCAGCCGTTCCACGTCGCCGAGGTCTTCACCGGCATCAGCGGCAAGTTCGTCGCGCTGGAAGACACGGTGAAGTCGTTCAAGGCGGTGGTCGAGGGCGAATACGACCATCTGCCCGAAAGCGCCTTCTACATGGTCGGCGGCATCGACGAAGCCGTCGCCAAGGCGCAGAAGATGGCGCAGGACGCCTGATGTCATCCCCCTCTCCCCGTTTGCGGGGAGAGGGTCGGGGAGAGGGGCAGTCGGAACCTCTGGCCCGAACCCCCCTCTCCCCTGCCCTCTCCCCCTCAAGGGGAGAGGGAGTGAGGTTTTGAAATGCTCCACTTTGAACTCGTGACCCCCGAAAAGCTGGTGCGCTCGGAATCGGTCTACATGGTCACCGTGCCGGGTACCGAGGGCGACTTCGGCGTGCTGGCGGGCCATGCGCCGTTCATGTCGACGATCCGCGACGGCGACCTGCTGATCCAGCGCACCGAAAAGGGCGAGGCCGAGCGCATCACCATCCGCGGCGGCTTCGCCGAGGTGACGCCCAAGGGCCTGACGGTATTGGCCGAACAGGCGGGCTGATCCCGCCGTTGCCGACGCAACGCGATGCGCCGCGGCGTGCCCCACCGGGTGCGGCGCGGCGTTTGCATGTCCGGGTCCGTACGTGGTGGTTAGGCAAATGCTAAGCCTTACTGCCTAGCCTCGTCCCCGTATCGATGGGGATGGCGCGTGAACGGATTCGGGCGGCGGAGCGGAATGGGCGGCACGGGCGGCGGACGCCCCGCCTTCGGGGTGGCGCGGCCGATGCACGCCCCCACCCCGGCCCGCGCCGCCGACCTCGACGCCGCGCAGTTCCCGCCGGTGTCCGCCAGCCTCCACGAACCCATGCCCGGCGAGACCGCCGCGCCGCCGAGCCAGGGCGACGCGATGCAGCGCCTCGCCGACCGGCAGGCCGCATCGGGCGAGGCGGGCAACAGCCGGGTCGAGGGGTTCGAGACCTCGATCCACCGCATCAAGGAACAGGTGCTGCCGCGCCTGCTCGAACGGGTCGATCCCGAAGCCGCATCGACGCTGGGCAAGGACGAGCTGGCCGAGGAATTCCGCCCGATCGTCGGCGAGGTGCTGGCGGAGCTGAAGCTGACGCTCAACCGGCGCGAACAGTTCGCGCTGGAAAAGGTGCTGGTCGACGAACTGCTGGGCCTGGGACCGCTGGAGGAACTGCTCGCCGATCCGGCGGTCAGCGACATCATGGTCAACGGCCCCGAACAGACCTTCGTCGAGCGCAAGGGCAAGCTGGAACTCGCCAACATCGCCTTTCGTGACGAAGAGCATCTGTTCCAGATCGCGCAGCGCATCTGCAATTCGGTCGGCAGGCGGGTCGACCAGACCACGCCGCTGGCCGACGCCCGGCTGAAGGACGGCAGCCGCGTCAACGTGATCGTGCCGCCCCTGAGCCTGAAGGGCACCGCGATCTCGATCCGCAAATTCTCGGCCAAGCCGATCACCATCGACATGATGGCAGGCTTCGGGTCGATGAGCACCGAGATGGCGACCTGCCTGAAGGTCGCGGGCGCGTGCCGGTTCAACATCGTGATCTCCGGCGGCACGGGTTCGGGCAAGACGACGATGCTGAACGCGCTGTCCAAGATGATCGACCCCGGCGAACGGGTGCTGACGATCGAGGACGCCGCCGAACTGCGCCTGCAACAGCCGCACTGGCTGCCGCTAGAAACCCGCCCCGCCAACCTCGAGGGGCAGGGCGAGATCACCATCCGCGATCTGGTGAAGAACGCGCTGCGCATGCGGCCCGACCGGATCATCCTCGGCGAAATCCGTGGCTCCGAATGTTTCGACCTGCTGGCGGCGATGAACACCGGCCACGACGGGTCGATGGCGACGCTCCACTCCAACTCCCCGCGCGAATGCCTCGCGCGCATGGAGAACATGGTGATGATGTCGGATATCAAGGTGCCCAAGGAGGCGATCAGCCGCCAGATCGCCGACTCGGTCGACCTCATCATCCAGGTGAAGCGCCTGCGCGACGGCAGCCGCCGCGTGACCAACATCACCGAGGTGATCGGGATGGAAGGCCCGGTGATCGTGACGCAGGAGCTGTTCAGGTTCGAGTATCTCGACGAGAGCGCCGACGGCAAGATCATCGGCGAATACCGCTCGATGGGCCTGCGCCCGTACACGCTGGACAAGGCCAAGCAGTTCGGGTTCGATCAGGCGCTGCTCGAAGCCTGCCTGTAGCGGCTCCGCGCCTGCCGCCCTACATTGCGCGGGTGATCGCCCGAATCCTCCTCGCGCTGCTGCTGCTCGCCGCCGCGCCCGCTGCCTCCGCCCAGCCTCGTCTCGCTGCCGATGCGGAGACGCGCTGGGTGCCCTTCACCCTGACCGCCGCCAACCACCTGCGCTTCCGCGCCGAGGTCGACGGGGTGGCGGCCGAGGCGTTGCTCGATACCGGGCTGAACCATTCGGCAGTCAGCCGCGATTTCGCGAAGAAGGCGAAGCTGACCCTCGACGCCAAGGGACCGGCGCAGGGCGTGGCGCTGGGCGGCGCGGTCAGCGTCGAATGGGCGCCGACGCGCAGCATCGCCTTCGGTGCGCTCCGCCGCGACGGGGGCAAGGTGGCAGTGCTCGACCTGCCGAAACTGCTCGCGGGGGCGACCGGCAACGTCGACATGCTGGTGGGTACCGACCTGATCGCGGCGCACGCGCTCGACATCGATTTCGCCAACCGCCGTTTCCGCCTGCTGCCGAGCGGACGGATGCCGTTCACGGCCACGCGCGTGCCGCTGTCGGTACAGCCGAACAGCGGCCTGTATCTGACGCAGGTGACGCTGAACGGCAGGCGCATCCGCCCGATGCTGCTGGACACCGGCGACGGCGGCGCGGTGAGCGTCGCGCAGGCACAGTGGCGCGCGGCGAAGCCGGTGGTGAAGGGCTTGACCTCGACCATCGCCTTCGGCGCGGGCGGGGTGGTCGATGCCGGACTGGCCGTCACCGATGCGGTGACGCTCGGCGGGCTGAAGACCGGGCCGATCGAGGTGCGGATCGAGGGCGACGGCGGCTTCACCAGACAGGTGGGTGTCGCGGGGCGGATCGGCACCGGGTTGCTGCAACGCTACCGCGTGCTGCTCGATCCCAGGGCCGGGCAGATGCTGTTGCAGGCGGGCGAAACCCCGCCCCCGCCCGCGCGATCGACCAGCGGGCTGCTGCTCGGCTATGATCGCGCGCGGCTGAGAGTGCTGCACGTCATGGCGGGCGGTCCGGCGGCGAAGGCGGGGTGGAAGGCCGACGACCTGATCTGCGCGGTCGACGGCAAGCCGGTGGCGCTGACGCCGGAGGGCGGGGTCGATGTCCGATGGGGCACCGATGCGCCGGGCCGCGTGGTGGCGCTCACCATGTGCGACGGGACCGAGCGCAAGCTGACGCTGGCGCGCTTCTACTGACCTACCAGAACACCGACAGCGGATAGAGCGCGATCAGCCAGACGAGGCAGGCCAGCACGACCGGCCGCCGCCGCCATGCGAGGATCGCCAGCAGGCTGACCGGAAAGAACGACCAGGTGACGACCGCGGTCCGCCACGTCAGCGGGAGCATCCCGAACAGCCCGATCGTCGCCGCCAGCAACGCGACGTTGCACAGCGCGACGCCGACCAGCACCTTGCGGCCATGCTTCACGAAATGCGCGTCGAGGTCGCCCCATTCCTCCGGCTCGCCGGGGAAGATCAGCGACGTCGACACGTAATACACCCCGGTGATCACGAAGCCGCAGAACAGCACCGGCCAGGTGACGGGCAGCACGTTGCGCAGCGTCCAGCCGTACATCCAGAACGTCACCACATCGCACGATACGAAGATGCCGAGCAGTGCGGTGGGATAGCCGATCCGCACCTTGTGGCTCGCCTTGATCGCGCGCGACAGCCCGCCCAGCCCCTCGGCCAGCGCCAGCCCGAGCAGCAGCCCGAACAGCGAGAACATGAAATTGAACCCGTCCACGCGGCGCTGCCCCCCCTTGCTCGTCCGCCACCCCTGCCGGACGGCGCGCATTGTAGCGCATCGGTGCGGCGCGGGAAGGCACGACACCAACGCGCCCCCGTTCGTCCCGAGCGAAGTCGAGGGACGTGCCGCGCGCTACGCATGGTGTCTCGACTGCGCTCGACACGAACGGTGAAAGGCGCGCTACCGCGTGGTCAGCGCCATCGCGACCGCGAACACCATGCCCAGCACCGCCGCAAGCTGCACCGTGGTCCATTGCACCCAGCCGACCCGGTCGGGATCGCGCCGCCGCGACCGGCGATGTTCGGCCAGTACCGCCACTGCAAAGACCGTCGCGCATGCCGCCGCGATGGTCCATAGGATGGGTCGTTGCTCGTCCACGTCCGCCTTCCCTGCCCGGAGACACGCCCCATGCGCCGAACCGCCCTTGTCCTGCCAGCGCTTTGTGCCGCCGCACTCGCC
The DNA here is from genome assembly GCF_040049155.1 of Sphingomonas silueang. Taxonomy (NCBI): domain Bacteria; kingdom Pseudomonadati; phylum Pseudomonadota; class Alphaproteobacteria; order Sphingomonadales; family Sphingomonadaceae; genus Sphingomonas; species Sphingomonas silueang. The sequence goes on along the minus strand of NZ_JBDZDK010000004.1, from coordinate 219,960 downwards.
GCCCCCGCGATCCTCGGCGCGGTACAGGCCCCCGCCGGACCGGTCGCCGCCGCCGTCGCCTCGCCCAGGCGCACCCCGGCCAACGTCGCGCGCGACCGCTATCGCCATCCCGTCGAGACCCTCGCCTTCTTCGGGGTGAAACCGACCGACACGGTGGTCGAGATCTGGCCGGGCGGCGGCTGGTACACCGAGATCCTCGCGCCCATGCTGGCGGCGAAGGGCGTCTATTACGCCGCCGCGCCGCTGCCGCGCGGGGCCGAGCCGATCGAGAAGCTGAAAGCGCGCGATCCGGCGTTCGGCAGGATCCGCCTCGCCGCCTTTCCCGCCGCCGACGGCCAGCCGGTCGTGCCCGCAGGCACCGCCGACAAGGTGCTGACCTTCCGCAACGTCCACAACTGGCGCTTCGGTGGCGCGGACCGGGCGCAGGCGGCGTTCGACGCGATGTTCGCGATGCTGAAACCCGGCGGCACGCTCGGCGTGGTCGAACACCGCCTGCCCGAGAGCCGCGACGCGGCGGCGGAGGAGAAATCGGGCTATATGAAGGAAAGCTCGGTCATCGCCTTCGCGACCAGGGCCGGGTTCCGGCTGGCCGGGCGGTCGCAGGTGAATGCGAACCCGAAGGACACCGCCGACTGGCCCGAGGGCGTCTGGACCCTGCCGCCGACCTACCGGCTGAAGGATGTCGACCGCGCGAAATATGCCGCGATCGGCGAGAGCGACCGGATGACGCTGAAGTTCGTCAAGCCGCGCTGATGTCGCCGGGCGTCGCGCGGACTGCCCCCGCGCGACACCCGCTTTCCTCAGCCGAGCTTGTCGACCTTGTCCTGCAACCGCGCGAGTTCGGCGCGCAGCGCGGCCATCTCGTCGTTCTTGCTCGCGGGCGCCGGTGCGGGCGTATCGGTCGCCGTGCCTGCGCCGGGCTGGAACGCCTGCGCCGCCGCCTCGAACATCGCGAGGTTGCGCTTGGCGATCTCGGCGAAGGGGGAATGGGCGAAGGCCCCCTCGACCGCCGACTTGAACTGTTCCTGGTTGCGGCGGAAGCTGTCCATCGACGCCTCCAGATACCCCGGCACCATCGCCTGCATCGAATCACCGTACAGCGTGATGAGCTGGCGCAGGAAGCTGACCGGCAGCAGCGTCTGGCCGCGGCTTTCCTCTTCCATGATGATCTGCGTCAGGACATTGTGGGTGATGTCGTCGTCGGTCTTGGCATCCACCACCTTGAAGTCGCGATGCTCGCGCGTCATCTGCGCCAGATGCTCCAGCGTGATGTAGGACGACGTCTCGGTGTTGTAGAGCCGGCGGTTGGCGTATTTCTTGATGATGACGGGGCTGCCGTCGGCCGCTGTCTTCTTCATGCGAAGTCCTTGCGCGAAAGAGTTATATGACCGGTACACCGCTTGATACCGCGCCGCAACACGGGCCGCGCCCCCTGCCGCTGTTTCTGGCGATGTTGCGCAGCGAGACCGCAGCGGACCCCGATCGGCGCGCCGCCGCGCTGCGGGGTCTGCGTGCCTATCAGGACGCGCCGCGCCCGCCGCGCCCCGCGCCGATGCCGGTCGTCGCGCGGGACGGGCGCATCTGCCTGCGCGACTATGGCGGCACCGGGCGGGCGGTCGTCGTGATCCCCTCGCTCATCAACCCGCCGTTCGTGCTCGACCTCGCGCCCGACAATTCGCTGCTGCGCTGGCTGTCGGCGCAGGGGCTGCGGGTGCTGCTGATCGACTGGGGCAGCCCGGCGCCGGGCGACCGGGACATGGACCTTGGCGACCATGCGCAGGCGGCGGCGCGGCTGATCGCCTCGCTCGACGCGCCGCCGCTGCTGGTCGGCTATTGCCTCGGCGGGACGATCGCGCTGGCGGCGGCGGCGTTCGTGGCGGTGGCAGGCATCGCGCTGATCGCGACGCCGTGGCACTTCGCAGGGTTCGGCGATCCCGCGCGTGCCGCCATCGCCGACCTGTGGACCGCCGCCGAGCCGACCGCGCGCCATCTGGGGCTGGTGCCGATGGAGGTGTTGCAGAGCGGCTTCTGGCAGCTCGACCCGGCGCGCACCGTCGACAAGTTCGCCGCCTTCGCCGATCTCGCGCCGGGCAGCGCGGCGGCGGCGGCGTTCGTCGCGCTGGAGGACTGGGCGAACCAGGGCGCCCCGCTGCCCTATGCCGCCGGGCGCGAGCTGTTCGACGACCTGTTCGATGCCGATCTGCCGGGGCGCGGACGCTGGCAGGTGGCGGGGCGGACGATCGACCCCCGCCCCGCCGTGCCGATGGTCGAGTTCGTGGCGGAGCGCGACCGCATCGTGCCCGCCGAGAGCGCGATCGGCCTCCGCGACCGGCGGATCGTCGCGGCGGGGCATGTCGGGATGATCGTCGGACGGCGGGGGCGGCCGTTGCTGTGGCAGCCGCTTGGCGACTGGCTAAGCGCGCAATCGTACACTAAATAGCCGCCGATACCCTTCAGGAGAGGATTGCCGAATGTCCGAAGCCGTCATCGTCGCCGCCAAGCGTACCCCCGTGGGCAGTTTTCTGGGTGCCTTCGCCGCCGTTCCCGCCCATGAACTGGGTCGTCAGGCGATCAGCGCGGCGCTGGAACAGGCGGGCGTCGCGCCGGAAGACGTGTCGGAGGTGATCCTCGGCCAGGTGCTGACCGCGGGCCATGGCCAGAACCCGGCGCGCCAGGCGTCGATGGCGGCGGGCGTGCCCAAGGAAGTGCCCGCATGGGGGCTGAACCAGGTGTGCGGTTCGGGGCTGCGCGCGGTCGCGCTGGCGGCGCAGGCGATCCAGACCGGCGACGCGACCATCGTCGTCGCGGGCGGGCAGGAGAGCATGTCGCTCGCCGCCCATGCCGTACAGATGCGCGCCGGTACCAAGATGGGCGATGCGGGCCTCGTCGACACGATGATCAAGGACGGCCTGACCGACGTCTTCAACGGCTATCACATGGGCATCACCGCCGAGAACCTCGCCAGCCAGTATGCACTGACCCGCGGCGAGCAGGACGAATTCGCCGTGCGCTCGCAGAACCGCGCCGAGGCCGCCCGCAGCGAGGGCCGCTTCGTCGAGGAGATCGCACCGGTCACGATCAAGGGCCGCAAGGGCGACACCGTGGTCGACCAGGACGAATATATCCGCGCGGGCGCGACGATCGACGGCGTGTCGGGCCTGCGCCCGGCGTTCAGGAAGGACGGCACCGTGACCGCCGCCAACGCATCGGGCCTGAACGACGGTGCCGCCGCGCTGGTCGTGATGTCGGCGGACGAGGCCGCGAAGCGCGGGCTGGAGCCGCTGGCGACGATCAGGAGCTGGGCGACCGCCGGGGTCGATCCCTCGATCATGGGCATCGGCCCGGTGCCCGCATCGCGCCGCGCGCTGGAGAAGGCGGGCTGGAGCGTCGACGACCTCGATCTGGTCGAGGCGAACGAGGCGTTCGCCGCACAGGCGCTGGCGGTGGGCAAGGACATGGGCTGGGGCGCGGACAAGGTGAACGTCAACGGCGGCGCGATCGCGATCGGCCATCCGATCGGCGCATCGGGCGCGCGGGTGCTCACCACGCTGCTCTACGAGATGAAGCGCCGCGACGCGAAGAAGGGGCTGGCCACGCTGTGCATCGGCGGCGGCATGGGCATCGCCATGTGCGTCGAACGCTGACGCACGATCCCGTAACGGAATGTTTCCGTGCAACAATATTATAACGACGTAGCATTGTGAAACCATCGGCGTCGGCGCACCATTAAGGATGTTACGTCCATGTGACATTCATGTCACATTCAGGTAGCGAAACCTTTTCGGTCCGCCGACGCATCTTGCCAGCCCGGCCATAGCGATATTTTCTATGCCCAATCCGGTGCATCGACACCGGGCAAAACGGGGCAAAGAATGAATATCAACCGCTTTCTGGCGGCGACCGCGCTCGTCAGCGTGGCGTCGCTGCCGCATGTCGCCTTTGCGCAGTCGCGCGAACTTCCCTCCGAAATCAACAAGCAGGAATGCTCGACCGAAGAGCGTAACGCCGACGGCACCTGCCCCTCGCCCGCGACCGGCGGCGAGGACGGCGAAGCCATCGTCGTCACCGGTTCGCGCCTCGCGCGTCCGAACCTCGACACCACCGCACCGGTGACGTCGGTTTCGTCCGAGGAACTGTTCGATACCGCGAACCTGTCGCTCGGCGACGAGATCAGCCGCCTGCCGCAGTTCCGCTCGACCACGACCCAGGCGAACTCGACGCAGTTCATCGGCACCGCAGGCATCAACACGCTCGACCTGCGCGGCCTCGGCGGCTCGCGCACCCTGGTGGTGGTCAACGGGCGTCGCCACGTCACCTCGTCGCCGGGCGCCTATACGGTCGACACCAACACCATCCCCAACGCGTTGCTCGACAAGGTCGAGGTGCTGACCGGCGGTTCGTCGGCGGTCTACGGGTCGGACGCGATCACCGGCGTGGTCAACTTCGTGCTCAAGCGCGACTTCGAGGGCGTGGACCTGCGCGTGCAGGGCGGCGTCACCGACCGCGGCGATCGCGGGTCGCAGACGGTCAATCTGGTCGCGGGCAAGAACTTCTTCGACAACCGGCTGAACGTCGCGGTCGCGCTGGAATATGCGCACCAGGAAACGTTGCTGATGTCCGATCGCAACGACCAGACCGGCGCCTTCACCGGCGCGCCCGGCTTCTACACGACGCAGGCGACCAGCCGCCTGGTCAACGGCGTGCTGGTCAACGAACCGGCGGCGGGTGACGGCATCCCCGACACCACCTTCATCGGCGTCAACGGCGGTCCCTACCCCGGCGGCACGGTGATCGGCGGCAGCCGCTTCGGCTCGATCTCGCTCGGCGGCACCGTCGCGACGAGCTGCATCGCGCTGACCAGCACGAACCAGACCAATCCGCTGGTCCTCGCGCGGCGGAACGCGGTCTGCACCGGCGGGCGCAGCCCGACGTCGGGCCTCGAACTGTCCGACAACTATGTGTTCCTCGCGGACGGCACGCTGGTCCGGGACCGCCCGACCACCGACCTGCGCCCCACCGGCGGCGGCCGTTTCGGCGGCCTGACCGCGACCGGGCTCGAAGGCGCGATGCTGCTGCCGGGTCTCGACCGCTATGCCGCGAACCTGCTGCTGAACTACGAAGCGTCGTCGGCCTTCAAGCCGTTCTTTGAGGGCAAGTACGTCCGCATCACCGCGAACCAGACCTCGACCCAGCCGACCTTCGTGGCGGGGACGCTGACGCCGACCTTCACGCTCGACAACCCGTTCCTGTCGGCACAGGCGCGCAGCACGCTGCAGACGATCCTCGGCACCACCTCCAACACCGCTTCCTTCACCATGCAGCGGTTCAACAACGACCTCGGCACCCGCGCCGAGAACCACCAGCGCGAAACCTATCGCTTCGTCGGCGGCTTCCGCGGCGACCTGTCGTCGACCGGCAACGTGCGGTACGAGATCGCGGGCAACTATGGCCGCACCTCGACCTATTACGAAACCGGCGGCAACGTGCTGATCTCGCGGTTCAACGCGGCCAAGGATGCGGTGCGCAACACCGCCGGGCAGATCGTCTGCCGCGTGAACGCCGACGCCAGCGCCGCGAACGACATGCCGGGCTGCGTGCCGATCAACCTGTTCGGCGAAGGCAATATCTCGCAGGCGGCGCGCGATTACGTGCTGTTCACCTCGTCGCGCAAGCAGTGGGCGGAACAGATCAACGCGGTCGGCTATATCTCCGGCGACAGCTCGGGCTTCTTCAAGCTGCCCGGCGGCGCGATCAGCGCGTCGATCGGTGCGGAATATCGCCGCGAGGACGCCTATTCGGCGTTCGATCCGATCACCCAGTCGGGCCAGACCTTCCTGAACAGCGCGGCGACCTTCGATCCGCCCGCGGTGGACCTGTACGAAGGCTTCGGCGAAATCCGCATCCCGCTGCTGTCGGACATCACGCTGCTCCAGGAACTGTCGATCGAGGGCGCCGGGCGCTTCTCGAAGTACAGCACCTCGGACAAGGGCGTGTGGGCCTATAACTACGGCGGCATCTGGTCGCCGGTGCGCGGCCTGCGCATCCGCGGCAGCTATGCCCGCTCGGTCCGTCAGCCGAACCTCGGCGAACTGTACCAGACCCGCGCGCAGACCTTCGCCAACGGCTTCGTCGATCCGTGCAGCCAGGGCAACCCGATCACGTCCAACCCCAACCGCGCCCGCAACTGCGCGGCGGCGGGCGTGCCGACCACGCTCACCTATGTCGACGATGCGGGCGTCAGCCGCACCGTGCCGTGGGTCAACACCCTGCCGTCGGGCCTGTCGGGCTTCAACCAGGGCAACCTCAACCTCGAGCCCGAAATCGGCAAGAGCCTGACCGTCGGCGCAGTGTTCGAGCCGCGCTTCCTGCCGGGCTTCTCGCTGACCGTCGACTATTACAACATCAAGGTGGAGAACGTGATCTCGGGCCTGTCGGGCCAGGGCATCATCGATCGCTGCTATGACGATCCGGTCAGCATCAACAACCCGTTCTGCTCGGCGGTCTTCCGTCGCAGCGCACCGGGCACGATCGGCGACTATACCTTCGCGGGCCAGAACGGCCGCAACCTCGACGGCGTCGCCGCCGCCAACTCGCTGCTCCCGGTCGTCGGCCCGGGCTTCCTCAACCAGCCGTTCAACTATGCGCTGCTCAAGACCTCGGGCATCGACGTCGCGGTCGGCTATCGCCGCGCCATCGGCGAGTTCAACATCTCGACCCGCCTGCTGGTGAGCTGGCTGCAGAAGCGCGAATCCTACCTGTTCATCAACGAACCGTCGCGTTCGACCCGTCTGCACGGGACGCTGGGCGATCCGGAGTGGCAGGCGAACTTCAGCTTCGATGCCCGCTATCGCAACTTCGACTTCGGCTACGACGTCCGCTTCCTCGACCGGCAGACGATCGGCGCGTGGGAGACGCAGTTCTCGTGGCAGGGGCGCCAGCCGACCAACGCGGATCTCTATCCGTTCAAGTGGTATCCGAGCACCTTCTACCACAACATCCAGCTCGGCGTCCGTGCGAACGATCAGTTCCGGCTGTTCTTCGGCATCGACAACATCCTCGACACGCTTCCGCCCTACGGCCTGACCGGCACGGGTTCGGGCAGCGCGATCTACCCGGTCGACGGTCGCTCCTTCTATGCGGGCGCGCGGATCACCTTCTGATCCGGCGATCGATCGTCCTGTGGGGGGTGGCCATCGGCCGCCCCCCTTTTTGTGCGCGGCAGGTGCTGGACGCGGTGCCCGCCTTGCGCGATGGAACGGCCATGTCGATCCAGAACCCCGATGACGGCGCGAGGCCGGGCGATGCCGCCGCGCAGATGACGGCCATGGGTGCCGCCGCCCGTACCGCTGCCCGTGCGCTCGCCACCATCCCGACCGTCACCAAGTCCGCCGCGCTGCGCCGGGCCGCGACGGCGATCCGCGCCGATGCCGAAGCCATCCTTTCCGCCAATGCGCAGGACGTTGCGGCAGCGCAGGCGAACGGCCTGTCGGGCGCGATGCTCGACCGGCTGCGGCTCGATCCCGCGCGGCTGGAGGCGACGGCGGCGGGCGTCGAGGCGGTGGCGGCGCTGACCGATCCGGTGGGTGCGGTGATCGACCGCAGCGAACGGCCCAACGGGCTGGTGCTGGAGCGGGTGCGCGTGCCGATCGGCGTGATCGGCATCATCTACGAAAGCCGTCCCAACGTCACGGCGGATGCGGGCGCGCTGGCGGTGATGGCGGGCAACGCCGCGATCCTGCGTGGCGGGAGCGAGGCGATCCGCAGCAATCGCGCGATCCATGCCGCGCTCGACCGCGGCCTGCGCGCGGGCGGCCTCCCCGCGGGCGCGGTACAGCTGGTCCAGACCACCGATCGCGCGGCGGTGGGGGCGATGCTGGCAGCGGACGGGCTGATCGACCTGATCGTGCCGCGCGGCGGCAAGAGCCTCGTCGCGCGGGTGCAGGCGGAGGCACGGGTGCCCGTGCTGGCGCATCTCGACGGGCTCAACCACAGCTATGTCGATCGTGCCGCCGATCCGGCGATGGCACAGGCGATCGTGGTCAACGCCAAGCTGCGCCGCACCGGCGTATGCGGCGCGACCGAGACGCTGCTGATCGACCGCGCCTATGCCGATCCGCTGCCGATCCTGACCGGGCTGATCGCCGCGGGCTGCGAGCTGCGCGGCGATGCCGAGGTGCGGGCGATGCATCCCGACATCCTCGAGGCGAACGACGACGACTGGGACACCGAATATCTCGACGCGATCCTGGCGGTGAAACTGGTCGACGGGGTGGACGCAGCGATCGCGCATATCGCCGCCCATGGTTCGCATCACACCGACGCGATCGTCACCGGCGACGCCGCCACGGCGGAGAAGTTTCTCGCCGAGGTCGATTCGGCGATCGTGATGTGGAACGCCTCCACCCAGTTCGCCGACGGCGGCGAGTTCGGGCTGGGCGCGGAGATCGGCATCGCCACCGGACGGCTGCATGCCCGCGGGCCGGTGGCGCTGGAGGGGCTGACGACCTACAAGTGGATCGTGCGGGGGACCGGGCAGACCCGGCCTTGATGGCGTGCGCGGGCGAGCATAGGTTGGTGGCCATGGACCTGCGCCCGATCTCGACCGCCATCGATGCCGCGACCGACGACGCGATCACCCGCTTCGCCGCCGAACGCGGCATCTCGCGCGACGAATTCGCCGCCGACGCCTTGCGCCGTGCGGTGCGCGAGGGCGAGGAACTGGCGGCGTTCGTGCAGATCGGAATCGACGCGGCGGATCGCGGGGACGTTGTGCCGCATGCGGTGGTGATGGCCGAACTGGATGCGATGATCGAACGGCAGAGGGCGCGCATCCGCTGATTATCTGGTCCACGCCCGCTTTGCTCGACCTTCGGGCGATCGACCATTGGTTGAGCAGCAACGGGACACCCTCGATCGCAACGACGACACTGACCGCGATCCGTGCGCGTGCCAATCTGCTCGAACATTATCCTCGGATCGGTCGAACCGGGCCGGGAGACAGCCGTATCCTGCGCGTCCGCCGCACGCCCTACCTCCTCTTCTACCGCATCGCCGCCGACCGGATCGAGATCCTGCGCATCCGCCATGACCGCGAAGGCTGGCAGGCATGAGCCGCATCGGCCTGCTCGGCGGATCGTTCAACCCGGCGCACCGTGGCCATCGCGGCATCTCGCTGTCGGCGCGGCGCGCATTGGCGCTGGACGAGGTGTGGTGGCTGGTATCGCCGGGCAATCCGCTGAAACCGGTCGAAGGCATGGCCCCGCTTGCCGCGCGGCTTGCCTCGGCGCAGCGGGTCGCGCGCCATGCGCCGATCCGGCCGATGGCGATCGAGACCCGGCTCGGCACCCGCTACACCGTCGATAGCTTACGCAAGCTCAAGCGCCTGTACCCGCAGCATGACTTCATCTGGCTGATGGGCGGCGACAATCTGGCGCAGTTCCACCGGTGGCGCGGGTGGCGCGATATCGCGCGGACGGTGGCGATTGCGGTCGTCGCGCGTCCGGGGTATGAGGGTGCCGCCCTCGCTAGTCCTGCGATGGGCTGGCTGCGGCGCCATGCGCGGCCCGCAGGCCAGGCGAGACGATGGACGATGTGGAGTTTGCCGGCACTGGTCCGTTTGCGCTTCCGTCCCGATCCGACCTCGGCGACCGCGATCCGCGCCGCCGATCCTGCCTGGCACCGCACGGGCATTCCGCCCGCCGCGTCCGGCGCACAGGCCCCTGAAAGCGAATGAACTTGCCTACCCCGACCGATCCGACCGACGCCGCCACGACCGAGACCGAGGCGCTGCACCGCATGGTGCTCGCCAGCCTCGACGACGACCAGGCGCTGGAGACGGTATCGATCCCGCTCGCCGGAAAGTCGAGCATCGCCGATTACATGGTCATCGCCAGCGGGCGCTCCAGCCGGCAGGTCGCGTCGATGGCGACCAAGCTCGCCGAGCGGGTGAAGGCCGAGTTCGGCCGCCCGTCGCGGATCGAGGGGCTGCCGACCGCCGACTGGGTGCTGATCGACACCGGCGACGTGATCGTCCACCTGTTCCGCCCGGAAGTCCGCAGCTTCTACAATCTGGAGCGGATGTGGGCGTTCGGCGACACGCTGAACCCGACCGCGCACGCCTGAGCCACCGCCGCCCGTGCTGCTGCATATCGTCGCGCGCGGGCGGATCGGGCGCAGCCCCGAGGCCGAGCTGATCGAACGCTATCGCAAGCGCGTCAACTGGCCCGTCCGCATCACCGAACTGCCCGACACGGGGGGCAGGATACCGCCGGTCGAGGGGGCGACGCGCATCGTCCTGCTGGATGAGAAGGGGCGCGACCTGCCGTCGCTGGCGTTTGCGACGCAGCTCGGCAAGTGGCGCGATGACGGGGTGCGCGAGACGCGGTTCCTGCTGGGCGCCGCCGACGGGTTCGACGATGCGGCACGGGCGCAGGCCGACCTGCTGCTCGCCTTCGGGCGGGCGACATGGCCGCATCTGATGGCGCGGGCGATGCTCGCCGAGCAATTGTGGCGCGCGACCAGCATCCTCGCGGGCCACCCCTACCACCGCGAAGGATGAAGCGCGCGCTGCTGCCCATGGCGCTGCTCGGCGCACTCGGCGGGGCTGCGGCATCGGCGCAGGACGATCCCGTCGCGGCGGGCAAGGCCGAACTGGCGAGGGCGCGGGATGCGGCAAAGGCCGCCGCCGATCGGTCGCGGGCACTGGAGCGCGCCGCCACCGCTGCGCGCAGCGATGCCGACAAGGTGCGTGCCGAACAGCGCGCAGTGGCCGCACGGATCGCGGCGGCGGAAGCGGACAGCCGGGCGGCACGGGCGCGGGTCGTGCTGATCGGCGAACTGCTCGCCCGTCGCCAGGCGGACCTCGCCCGGCAGCGCACGCCGATCGCCCGGCTGGTCGCCGCATTGCAAAGCCTTGCCAGCCGCCCGGCATGGGTGACGGTGGTGCAGCCCGGATCGATCGACGACCTCGTGCACGTGCGCGCGATGCTCGGCACCGTGGTGCCCGCGATGGAGGCGCGTACCGCCGGGGTGCGCGCCGAGGTGGCGCAGGCGGCACGGCTGCGCGAAGCGGCGGGTGCAGCGGCGGCGGCGCTGGCGGCGAGCAACCGCGCGCTGGAGGACGAACGCCTCGCGCTGGTCCGCGCGGAGGCGGCGCAGCGGCTGCGGTCGCAGGCGCTGGCGCGCGGGGCGATGGTCGAATCGGACCGGGCGATCGCGCTGGGCGAACGCAGCCGCGACATCGTGGACCAGTTGCGCACGCTGGACACCCAGCAGGATACGCAGGCGAGCCTCGCCGCGCTGCCCGGGCCGCTGCCCCGCCCCGGTGCGGAAACGCCCCCCGCCCCCCTGCCCCGCGCCTATCGCCTGCCGGTCGGCGGGCGGGTGGCGACCGGCTATGGCGAGGTGAGCGACAGCGGGGTGCGCGCGCGCGGCATCACGCTGGCGGTCGCGCCCGGCGCGACGGTGACGGCGCCCGCCGCCGGGCGCATCGCGTACAGCGCACGGTTCCGCGGCTATGGGCGAATCGTGATCCTCGACCATGGCGACGGCTGGACCACGCTCGTCACCGGTCTGGCCGCCGGTGTCGGCCCGGTCGGCGCGCGCGTGGCGGCGGGCACCCCGATCGGTCGCGCACCGCCGGGCCGTGCGGAGGTGACGGTCGAACTGCGGCGACGGGGGGTGCCGGTCGATTTGGCGGCGATGCTGTGACCCACGCCCACGTCCACCTTGCGTTCATGCACAGTGTTCTTTGATCGCGGCTCGTTTTCCCGCTAGTGTTGCAAGCGTACCGCAGTCGAAAGTCCCCATGGTCATGTCCCGTTCGTTCTTTCAGGCCACCGCGATCGTCGGCGCGCTGGCGCTGGTACCGGTCGCCACCGGCGCGATGGCGCAGGCCGATGCCGGCAGTTTCCGCGAACTCGACAATTTCATGGACGTCTACAACCGGGTGAAGGCGTCGTACGTCGACAAGGTCGACGACAAGACGCTGATGGAAGGCGCGATGCGCGGCATGCTGGAGGCGCTCGACCCGCACAGCAGCTATCTCGACGCCAAGGATTTCGAGAATCTGCGCATCGCCACCACCGGCAACTATTCCGGTCTCGGCCTGTCGGTCACGATGGAGGACGGCGCGGTCAAGGTCATCACCCCGACCGAGGACACCCCCGCCGCGCGGGCGGGGATCAAGTCGGGCGACTATATCACCCATGTCGACGGCAAGCTGATCGTCGGGGGCACGCTGGACGAGGCGGTGGCGCAGATGCGCGGGCCGACCGGCTCCAAGGTATCGCTGACCATCGTGCGTCCGGGCCGCGACAAGCCGATCGAACTGACGCTGGTGCGCAGCACCATCGTCCAGAAGCCGGTGAAGTGGGAGGTCAAGGACGGCATCGGCATCATCAACATCAACACCTTCAGCGAATCGACCGGCGCCGATACCCGCGCGGCGATCGTGGGCATCGACAAGGCGCTGGGCCACAAGCCCAAGGGCTATATCATCGACCTGCGCGACAATGGCGGCGGGCTGCTGACCCAGGCGATCGAGGTGTCGGACACCTTCCTGTCGCGCGGCGAGATCGTGTCGCAGCGCGGGCGCGACAAGGCCGATACCGAACGCTATTTCGCCGAGGAGATGGTGCCGGGCGACTTGGCGCAGGGGCTGCCGATCATCGTGCTGACCAACCCCGGCACGGCGTCCGCATCGGAGATCGTCGCGGGCGCGTTGCAGGATCACCACCGCGCGATCGTGATGGGCGAGCGCAGCTTCGGCAAGGGATCGGTCCAGTCGATCTTCGACCTGTCGAAGAACACCGCGCTGCGCCTGACGACCGCGCGCTATCATACGCCGTCCGGCCGGTCGGTGCAGGAAGGCGGGATCGACCCCGACCTGAAGGTGCCGCAGATCTCCGACCCCGATTACAAGAGCCGCCCGGTGTACCGCGAGGCGGACCTGCGCCGCCACCTCGTCAACGAGGCGGGCGTGGACGACAAGACGCTGACCGAGGATACCAAGGACGATCCGCGCTTCGCCGAAAGTGCCGAATCGCTCAAGAAGCGCGGGATCGACGATTTCCAGCTCTATTACGCGCTCCAGACGATGGGCCGCGTCGGTCCGACGACCCGCATGGCCGCCGCCGCGCCGGGCAAGCGCTGAGCCGATGCGCGCCAACGACCTGCCGCTTGCCCGGCTGATCGCGTTCATGCTGCCGCTGGTGCTGCTGGCCGGGGCATGGGGATCGCAGCTGCTGGGCGGGCTGTACCCGTGCGAGATGTGCCATTGGCAGCGCTGGCCGCATTATGCCGCGCTGGCGCTGGCGGCGCTGTCGTTCGTCGCGCCGCGCACCTCGGCCAAGCGGGCGCTGGTGATCCTCGCCGGGGTCGCGATCCTCGTCAGCGGGCTGATCGGCGTGTTCCATGCCGGGGTCGAATATCACTGGTGGCAGGGCGTGACCGCATGCACCAATACGCTGAAGGCGACCGGCGGCGACCTGCTGGCGGCGATCGTCGCGCAGCCCGTGATCCGCTGCGACGTGGCGCAATGGTCGTTTCTCGGCATCTCGCTCGCCGGGTTCAACGCGATCTTTTCGATCGCCGGCGCGTTGGCGGTGCTGATCCTCGCGACACGGAGGCGGACATGAGCAAGTGGCGGCCGGGCGACCGGCGACCGGGCGGCATCCGCTCGATGATCCGGGTGGATCAGGCGGGCGAATATGGCGCGACGCGCATCTACGCGGGCCAACTGGCGGTGATGGGCGACCGCAGCCCGATGGCGGCGGCGATCCAGGGCATGGCGTTGCAGGAGGCCGAGCATCGCGCCTATTTCGACGCGCTGATCGCCGAGCGCGGCGTACGCCCGACGCTGATCCAGCCGATCTGGGACGTGGCGGGCTTCGCGCTGGGCGCGGTGACGGCGGCGATCGGACCGGAGGCGGCGATGGCGTGCACCGCCGCGGTCGAGACCGAGATCGACCGGCATTACGAGGACCAGCTGGCCGAACTGGGCGACGACGATCCCGAACTGGGCGACGCGATCCGCAAGTTCCAGGCCGAGGAGCTGGAGCACAAGGAAGCGGCGCTGGCGCATGGCGCGGAAAAGGCCCCGGCCTATCCGCTGCTGTCGGGCGTCATCCGCGCGGGGTGCCGCGTCGCGATCGAAGTGTCGAAACGGATTTGAACCACGGCGCGTTATCGGCGCAGCAGGAGAGTTGGAGATGAAGCGCTTTCTGATAGCCGGTGCCGCGATTGCCGCCGCCATGGCTGCTCCCGGACTGGTCGCACCCGCCGCCGCGCAGGTGCAGAACGGCACGCTGGTGATCTACGGCAACGACAAATGCCCGACCAACGCCGATGGCGAGGAGATCGTGGTCTGCGTCCGCCGCAGCGAGCGTGAGCGCTTCCGCATCCCGCAGGAACTGCGCGACAGCGATACCGATCCGGCGTCGAAGGAAAGCTGGGCGGTGCGGGCCGATTCGGCGCTGAGCGCGGGCCAGACCGGTGCCGGCAGCTGCTCGCCGGTCGGTGCGGCCGGGGCGACGGGCTGTTTCGTGCAGCGTGCCAATGCCGCCCGCGCCGAACAGCGCGCCCGGCGCGACGCGGCGACCGCGCCGTTGCCGTGAGCCCCGATAGGCAAGGGCAATTTCACGGGGCGGGCCGCAGTCTGTGCGGGCCGCCCCGTTTGCGTGCAGACTATAGCGTATCCGGGTTCGGCCCCAGCCGCCCGTCGGCACGGTCGAGCGCGTCGAGCGCCGCGACATGTTCGTCGTCGAGCGTGACCGCCGCCGCCGCCAGATTCTCCTCGATCCGCGCGCGTGACGATGCCTTGGGGATCACGCCCAGCCCAGCTTGCAGATGCCATGCGAGGATGACCTGCGCCGGAGTCGCGCCGATCGCGTCGGCGATGCGGGTGACGACCGGATCGCCCAGCAACTTCCCCTGTCCCAGCGGCGACCAGCTCTGCGTCACGATGCCCAGCCGTTCGTGCGCGGCGCGGGCGCTCCGCTGCTGGAAGGTCGGGTGCAGCTCGATCTGGTTGAGCGCGGGCACGACGCCGGTGGCATCGGCGATCCGGTCGAGATGGTCGGGCGAGAAGTTCGACACGCCGATCGAGGCGACGCGGCCGTCGCGCTGCAACTGCACCAGTGCGCGCCACGTATCGACATAGCGGTCCTGCGACGGCATCGGCCAGTGGATCAGGAACAGGTCGATCCTGGGCAGCTTCGCCGCGCTGGCATCGAACGCGCGGAGCGCCGCGTCATAGCCCATCGCGTCGCGCCACAGCTTGGTGGTGACGAAGGCGTCGGTCCCGGCGGTCGCCTCCCCCACCCCGGCCTCGTTGGCGTAGAAGGCGGCGGTGTCGATCAACCGGTAGCCCGCGTCCAGCGCCTCGCGCGACAGGCGGGCGGCATCCTCGGGCGGGACCAGATAGGTGCCGAAGCCGATCGCGGGGATCGTGCGGCCGTCGTTCATCGTCAGGTCGGTCATACGGCACCCGTTAAATTGTCAGACAAAGGCGCATGTCACGCAACGGCTTACCAATAGTCAACACACATTGACCAGATTGACGCGATGAACATCCCTCTTATCGCCGCCGATCCGTCGCTGGCCGATCAGCACGCATCGGCACTGACGCGCGCCAACGCCTGGCGAGGGCAGATGCTGCATATCTTCGCCAAGGCGGAAGCGGCAGTTACCGAGGCGCTGGCCGGCATGGCGGCGTTGCCCGAACGCGGCATCGGGGTCCGTCTGCCCCATCTCGTGGGGCAACGGTTCGAAGCACTGGCGGACGCGATGAACTCGGGTGGCAACTTTGCAGGCGAAGGCGTCGCGATCCGCCCGCTAGCAATGCGGATGAAGGATGACCTGCCGTTGCGCGCTGCCCTTGCGCACGGGGTCGGACGGGTGACGATCGATCGTGCGGGGCGTTGGACGATGATTCTGCGGACGACCGGGCTGAAGGCCGGGCAATTAACCAGCGATATAAGCGTGGTCGAGGAACGCGACGCCGAAACGGTGCGCGACGACCTCCAGCGCACGATGCAGCAACTGTGCGACCGGATCGCCAAGCTGACTGCAACGCTGCGGCAATAGGATCCTACCCCGCCGGGCGCCCGTCCGGGTCCATCAGCACCTCGCGCCGCCCGACATGGTCGGGACGCGACACCAGCCCTTCCTTCTCCATCCGCTCGATCAGGCGGGCGGCGGAATTGTAGCCGACGCGCAGCTGGCGTTGCAGCCAGCTGGTCGATGCCTTCTGGCTTTCCGCCACCAGCTGACACGCCTGGCGGAAGATCTGATCCTCGGGCGAGTCGTTGCCGGTGGGCGCGCCGTCGAGGCTGAACCCGGCGTCGCCCTCCGGCTCGTTGACTACCGCATCGATATAGTCGGGCGCGCCCTGCGAGCGCCAGAAATCGGACACCGCCTGCACCTCGTCGTCGCTGACGAACGGGCCGTGGACACGGGCCAGTGCCTTGCCGCCGGGCATGTAGAGCATGTCGCCGCGCCCGAGCAGCTGCTCCGCGCCCTGTTCGCCGAGGATGGTGCGCGAATCGATCTTGGAGGTGACGTGGAAGCTGATGCGCGTCGGCAGGTTGGCCTTGATGACGCCGGTGATGACGTCGACCGAGGGCCGCTGCGTCGCCATGATGAGGTGGATGCCCGCCGCGCGTGCCTTTTGCGCGAGGCGCTGGATCAGGAATTCGACTTCCTTGCCCGCGGTCATCATCAGGTCGGCCAGCTCGTCGACGATCACGACGATCTGCGGCAGCGGGGTGAGGTCGAGCGTCTCCTCCTCATACACCGGCGTGCCGGTGTCGGCGTCATAGCCGGTCTGCACCTTGCGCCCGAGCTTCTGCCCCTTGGCGGTGGCGGCGCGGACCTTCTCGTTGAAACTGGCGAGGGAGCGGACGTTGATCGACGCCATCATGCGATAGCGGTCCTCCATCTGCTCGACCGCCCATTTCAGCGCGCGCACCGCCTTGGGCGGATCGGTGACGACATCGGCCAGCAGGTGCGGGATGCCGCGATACATGCTGAGTTCGAGCATCTTGGGATCGATCATGATCATCCGGCACTGGTCCGGGGTCAGCCGGTAGAGCAGCGACAGGATCATGCAGTTCAGCCCCACCGACTTGCCGGAGCCCGTGGTGCCCGCGACCAGCAGGTGCGGCATGGGCGCGAGATCGGCGACGACCGGATCGCCCGCGATATTCTTGCCGAGCACGATCGGCAGCTGCGCATTCTGGTCCGCGAACGCCTGGCTGGCCATCAGTTCGCGCAGCGACACCGTCTCGCGCTTCTGGTTGGGCAGTTCGATGCCGATCACGGTGCGCCCCGGAATCGTCGCGACGCGCGCCGAGATCGCCGACATGTTGCGGGCGATGTCGTCGGCCAGCTGGATCACGCGGCTGGCGCGGATGCCGGGTTCGGGCTCCAGCTCGTACATGGTGACGACCGGGCCGGGGGCGACCTTCACAATCTGTCCGCGCACGTTGAAATCGTCGAGCACGCTTTCGAGCAGGCGTGAATTGCGTTCCAGCGCCTGCTTGTCGACCGTCGGCCCGTTCGATTCGGGCGGGGGGCTGAGCAGGTCGATCGAGGGCAGCGCGAACTGGTCGCGGCCTTCGCTGCTGGCGGGCTTGGGGGTGTTGGCGGGCGCGGGCGATGCCTTGCGCTCGGCGATGACCGGCGCGGCGCGCGGTTCGGCAACCCGGCGGACGGGCGCGGGTTCGTCGGCCTCGTCCTCGTCGGCGACGAAAGGCGCATCGGGGGCGATGTCGAACGGCGCGTCGTCGTCCGCCGCCACCACCGCCTTCGCCCGGCGCGGCAGCCGCGGCAGGCGCGGCATGCGGAAGGCGCCGTCGGGAAGGTCGATCGTCAGCCCCTTGGCCCAGCGCCAGATGCCGAACAGCCCGAAACCGAGCGCCGCGACGCGGATGATCCACAGCTCGGCGACCGGCACGCCGATCAGGTGGACCAGCGCCTGGAACCCCTGCGCCACGCTCCAGCCGATGACCCCGCCATAGCCCGCGGGCAGCGTCAGGATCGCATCGCCCGACACGAAGGCGAGCGTGGTGCCCATCGCCAGCACGCCCAGCGTACAGTCGCGGATCATCCGCTTCCACGGGCCTACGGCCACGTCGCGCCATAGCCGGACGCTGACGATCAGCGCGGGCACCAGCAGCAGCGCGACCGGCACGCCGAACAGGGTGAGCAGCAGGTCGGCGGCGACCGCGCCCGGCGCGCCCAGCTTGTTGGCGACCGGCCCGCCCGCCGCGGTGCTGAGCGACGGGTCGGCGGGCGAATAGCCGAGGAGCGCGACCGCGATCAGCAGCGTGCCGACGAACAGGATCGTCGCGCCGATCAGCGCGCCGCTGCGCTTCGCCCCCGCCTTCATCGCCTCGCGCCACAACAGCGGCTGCGCGTTGGTCGCCATTCGTTCCGTCCCTGTTCGAATCGCTCTAGGGTCTGTGCGGTACCGGCCCGCTCCCCCAAGGGTCCCAGCAAAGTAGTACTTTGCTGGGCGACCCCCGCCCGGCCACCCACGCGAGTATCCTGATGGGTGGCCGGGTGGGGGAGCGGGCCGGTACCGCCTCCACGCAAGTGGATCAAACCATAGCTGTGCGCCGCACTGCACCCAGCGTCAAGGCGGCGTTGCGGCAGGCGGGCGCAGGCCCTAGATCGCTCGGACGACAATGCTTTACGGACAGGGTGGGACTTCATGGCACAGGCGGACGTCATCATCCTCGGCGGCGGGCTGGTCGGCAGCACGCTGGGCGTGGCGCTGGGGGTCCATGGGCTCTCCTCGATCATCCTCGATCCCGCCGATCCGAAGGTGACGCTGGCCCCCGGATTCGACGGACGCGCCTCGGCGATCGCCAGTGCCACCCACCGGATGTTCGACGCGATCGGCATCTCGGGCGGCCTTGGCGACGAGGGCTGCCCGATCGCCGCGATCCGCGCGACCGACGGTCTCGAACCCGGCAAGCTCGACTTCGTGCCCGACGCCGCCGACGATCCGGTGGGGGTGATGTACGAGAACAAGCGGCTGCGGCAGGCGATCTACGACGCCGCCGTCGCATCGCCCCACATCGACCTGCGCTACCGCGACCGGGCGGTGGATGTCGCGCGCGGCCCCCTGGGCGTGACGGTGACGACGGCGGGCGGCGATACGCTGACCGCGCCGCTGCTGATCGCCGCCGAGGGGCGCAATTCGCCGACGCGCGAGGCGGCGGGGCTGCGCGTTGCGCGCTGGTCCTACGATCATGCCGCGATCATCACCACGCTGGGGCACGCGGAGCCGCACGAGAACATCGCGTACGAGATCTTCTACCCCGCCGGTCCCTTCGCGATCCTGCCGCTGAAGGACGACGCGCACGGCCATCGCTCGGCGATCGTGTGGACGGTGGATGCGAAAGACCGCGATGCGATGCTGAAGCTGTCCGACCGCGCCTTCCTGGCGGAAGCATCGAAGAAGATGGGCGGGTTTCTGGGCGAGCTGTCCAACCTGTCTGCGCGCTCCAGCTATCCGCTGGGCTTCCATCACGCCGCGACGATCACCGCCGAGCGGCTGGTGCTGGTGGGCGATGCGGCACACGGCATCCACCCGATCGCCGGACAGGGGCTGAACCTCGGCCTGCGCGACGTGGCGGCGCTGACCGAGGTGCTGGTCGAGGGCAAGCGCACGGGGCTCGACCTCGGCGATCCCTATCTGCTCGAGCGCTACCAGCGCTGGCGCGGGCTGGATACCTTCGCGGTGGCGCTGGCGACCGATGGCCTCACCCGCCTGTTCGGCATTCCGGGCCGGACGGCGAGCGCGGTGCGGCGCTTCGGCCTGTCGGCGGTCGATTCGATCCCGCCCCTGAAGGCCGCGTTCATGGCCGAGGCGCGCGGCGAGACCGGCAAGCTGCCGAAGCTGTTGCAGGGCATGACGGTCTGATAGGCTTGCCCCCGGACCAGCGTCGGGGGGCGGGGCATGTCGGATTTCGAGTTCATCTTCGCGCTGTTCGGGCTGCTGCTCGGCCTGTCGATCGCCGAGGTGCTGGGCGGGTTCGCCCGGGCGGTCGAGCAGCGATTGCGGCCCGGCAGCACGATGCGGATCGGCTGGCTGACGCCGTTGCTGGGCGTGTTCGTCCTGCTCGACCTGCTGTCTTTCTGGGGCGCGGCATGGCGGGTGCGCGATGTGGTGACGGTATCCGGCCCGATGCTCGTCGCGATCACCGGCTTTGCGGGTACCTATTATCTGGCGGCGCGGCTGACCTTCCCGAGCGACGGCGACGCGACGACCGACTTCGACGCCTATTTCTTCCGGATCCGCCGGATCGTGATCGGCGCGATGGCGGCGCTGCTGCTGTGCCAGTTGGCATGGTATGCGAGCGTACCGGCGCTGGCGGCGTACCTGCTCCACGCCCGTCCGCTCGTCCTGACGGTGATCCTCGTCGTGCTGATGACGCTGGCGATGACGGTGCGGAGCGCGCGCGCCGCGCGACTGGTGATGCTGGCGCTCGTGGCGCGCTACATCGTCGTCTATCTGCTGTGATGCGAGGTCAGTCCCCCTCGCCCGCAGGCCGGACGGCCTCCGCCGCACGTTCCTCCGCTGGCGCGACCGCCGCCGGACGCACCATCAGGAAGGTGCCCGACCACACGCCCGGAATGTCCCAGCGTCCGCTGATCTCGCACCCGTCGTCGCTCAGCGAACCGGCATAGACGACCATGTCGGCATAGCCCTCGCTCTCGTCGTAGAATTTGCTGAACGTGACCTTCGCGCCATCGCGGTGGCCGTCGATCGCGGCGGCGATGAGCGCGCCCGGCGGCACCGAATACAGGTCCGGCTCGTGCACCGTGCCGACGATCGATCCGCCGAGATCGGCAAGGTCCGCCTCGAACGCGGTCGGCGGGTTGCTGTGGGGGTAGTTGAAGATACCGCTCCACTTGCCGGTCAGGTCGTGGCTCACAGCGTCCGCGCCTCCTCGACCAGCAGCACCGGCACGCCGTCGCGAATCGGATAGGCCAGCCCGGCAGCCCGCGACACCAGCTCGCCCCGGTCCGCGTCATGTTCCAGCGGCGTGCGCGTCAGCGGGCAGACGAGGATCGACAGCAGCCAGGGATCGGGTGCGGTCATTGCAGCGTCGCCTCGTCCTCGTCGCCGTGGCGACCGAAGAACTGCATCAGCTGCACGACCAGTTCGGCGCGCGGCACCAGCGTGTCGACCTCCAGCAGCGCCTGCTTGGCGGCGATGTCGAACGGCGCGATCTGGGCGATGCCGTTCACCAGGCTCTCGTCGTCGAGCCGCCCGACCGATTCCCAGTCGACCGCATAGCCGTGCAGCTCGGCGAAGCGCTTCGCCTCCATTTCGAGCGAGGCGCGCTGCGCGGGCGCGAGCGTCGCGTCCGCCTCGCGCGGCAGCAGCTCGGCCTCGACCTGGCGAAAGGCGGTGGTCACGTCCAGTTCGCGTACGATCCGGAAGCGCGCCACCCCCTCCAGCACGATGTCGTAGCGCCCGTCGGCATGCGCCTCGACATCGACGATCTGCCCGACGCAACCGATGTCGAACAGGGCGGGCCTGTCCCCCTCCCCGCGCGGCTGGATCATCCCGATCCGCCGGTCGCGTGCCAGCGCGTCGGACACCATCGCCCGGTAGCGCGGCTCGAAGATGTGCAGCGGCAAGTGCATGCCGGGGAACAGCAGCGCGCCTGCCAATGGGAAGATCGAGACGCGGCTGCTCATCCGAACAGGATCGCGGACAATTTGCGGCGCTGCTGCGACACCCACGGGTCTTCGAGGCCGACCGCCTCGAACAGTTTCAGCAGCTGCTGCCGGGCGGCGTCGTCGTTCCAGCTGCGGTCGGCGGCGACGATCTTCAGCAGATGCTCGGCCGCGCCGTCGCGGTCGCCCGACGCCATCAGCGCGCCCGCCAGCCGGAAGCGCGCGTCGTGATCGTCCGGATTGCCCGCGACCTCCGCCTTCAGCCCGGCGAGGTCGTCGACCGGCTGCGCGTCGCGCGCCAGCGCCAGCGTCGCGCGCGCCTGATCGACGGCGGGAAGCTTCGCGACTTCGGGGGGCAGCACGTCGATCGCCGCCTGCGCCGTCTCGTGATCGCCCAGCGCCAGCAGCGCGCGGATGCGACCGACCAGCACCTGCGGATGCGTCGGCGCGATCTCCGCGACCTGCTCGAAGATCGACAGCGCGCGCATCGCGTCGCCCTCGGCCAGCACCTGCTCGCCCATCGCGACCAGCGGTTCGATGTCGGGACCGGCGGCGTCGCCCGCCTCGACCGGCAACTGGCGCAGCAGCTGGTCGAGCATCTGCTTCAACTGGCTTTCGGTGCGCGCGCTGGTCAGGTCGGCGACCAGCTGCCCCTGGAACATCGCATAGACGGTCGGGATCGAGCGGATCTGGAATTGCGCGGCGATGAACTGGTTCTTGTCGGTATCGATCTTGGCCAGCACGACGCCCTTGGGCGCATATTCGGCGGCGACCTTTTCGAGCACCGGGGTCAGCGCCTTGCACGGCCCGCACCATTCGGCCCAGAAGTCGATCACCACCAGCTTCGTCATCGACGGTTCGACGACATCGCGGCGGAACGCCTCCACGGCTTCCTTTTCCGGGGCGGTCAATCCAAGCGTGGCCAAGCGTCGATTCCTTTGTCCGTTGGGGAGCGCCCCTATGTGGGCACGACGCGGGACATGCAAAAGAGTTTCTTTTTGGGGTTGCGCACCCCGAATCCCCCGTCTAATAGCCCGCCTCACCCCAGCCGGTTCGCCGGTTCGGACAGACGCCAGAGCGGGCGTAGCTCAGGGGTAGAGCACAACCTTGCCAAGGTTGGGGTCGAGGGTTCGAATCCCTTCGCCCGCTCCAGCCGTCTTGCTGAAACGGCGAGACTGTTTCATATCCTCCAAGACGGCACGGACGGCGCCACTTGCGGCGAGCGACGACGCGGCCTTGCCGTGTCGCGAACCCTTCGGCTCTCTCTGTCGCCTTGTGCGCAACGGCGCTACGGACAGGGCTCCAATCCCGTCGCCGGCGACGTTGCGGCCATTGCCGCGGACCACCCTTTCCTCGTCGGAACCTGTCGTAGCGTGAAGCCGCTGGCATCGTCGCGCCGCCGGTGCCACAGCGCATCGTACAGGCTGTCGCGGGGGAAGGTCATCGTGTCGGATCAGGCATCGCTGCTGCTCGTCACCCATGTGCCGATCCATGTCGGCGCGGGGCGGATGCGCATCGACGACCAGACCGCGGCGGGGATCGCGCAATGGTCGCGGCATTTCGACCGCGTCACCTATTACGGCATCCGCACGCGGGGCGACGCGGTGGAGGGCAGCTCGACCAACTGGGTCGAGGCGGACGGCGATGCCCTGGGCGGCAACGTGACCGTGCGTGCGCTGCCCTGGGGCTATCGCCCCGCAGAGATGCTGCGCCATGTGCGTCCGGTCGCAGGCGAACTGTCCGCCGCGATCGACCGCCACCGGCACCTGTGCTTCACGCTGGGCGGGATGATCGGCGACTGGCCCTCGCTTGCCGCGTGGCAGGCGGCGCGGAAGGGGCGGCGCTATGCCGCATGGATCGACCGGGTCGAGGGCGAGGTGATCCATGCCAAGGTCGCCGGATCGCGCGCCGGTCGCCTCGCCGCCGCCGCGCTGGTGCCGGGGATGGAGGCAGGCTTGCGCTACCTCCTGCGGCACAGCAGCGTCGCGCTGCTGCAAGGCGGCGATACCTTTGGGCATTTCCGCGACGCGGCGCCCGATCCGCACTGCACCTACGACACCCATACCCATGCGCACGAGGCGATCGACGCCACGGCGCTCGCGACCAAGCAGGCGCGGGCACGGAGCGGTGCGGCGCTCCGGATCGTCTATGTCGGGCGGGCGGCGGCGATGAAGGGGCCGTTCGACTGGCTGGCGGCGATCGAGCGGCTGCACGGGCTGGGCGTGCCGCTCCACGCGCGCTGGATCGGCGACGGGCCGGACCTGCCCGCGATGCGCGCGATCGTCGCGGCGAAGGGGCTGGGCGCGGTGGTCGACCTGCCGGGCTATGAGGGGCGGCGCGACGTACTGCTCCAGGCAATGCGTGACGCCGATCTGCTGCTGTTCGCCCACAAGAGTTCGGAATCGGCGCGCTGCCTGATCGAGGCGCTGGTCTGCGGTTGCCCGATCGTCGGCTATGACGGCGGCTATCCGCGCGGGCTGGTGGCGGCGCAGGGCGGCGGGCGCTTCGTGCCCCCGCATGACGCCGCAGCGCTGGCGGATGCGGTGGCGGTGCTGCACGCCGATCGCGGTGCGCTCGCCGCGACGATCGGCGCGGCGGCGGCAAGCGGGGCGGACTTCACCGAGGACCGGGTGTACGCGCACCGTGCCGCGCTGATGCGGCGCGGGTAGGTTACGGCATCAGCGCCCACGGCACGCCCAAGCCCAGCCCGGCGCGGATCGCTACGCCCGCCGCGAAGACGCCGAACAGCGCAAGCGTCATCGCCGCATCCTGCCGCAGGAACGACAGCCCGGCGGAGCGCTGCGGGCGTAACAGGATCAGGTAGCGCACCCCCTCGCCCGCGGGCAGCGCGAGGATCGCGCCGGGCAGCCCGCCGAGCGTGAACCCCACCGGCAGCGCCGCCGCCATCACCGCGAAGCGCACCAGATTGGCGGCGCTGACATTGCGCGGCGCGCCCCGGCCATAGACGATCGCCTCGTTGAGCGAGGCCAGCACCGACACCCAGCCGCTGGCGAGGAGCAGGCACAGCATCCATCCGGCGGCGGCGAAGTTCGGCCCGTAGACGAGGCGGACGGCGATGTCCGCCACCGTCATCACCCCCGCGACCCCGACGACGACCAGCAACAGGAACCCGCGCCGCGCCCGGCCCAGCTCGCGCCGTACCATCGCGCCCGCCGCAG
Source organism: Sphingomonas silueang (assembly GCF_040049155.1). Taxonomy (NCBI): domain Bacteria; kingdom Pseudomonadati; phylum Pseudomonadota; class Alphaproteobacteria; order Sphingomonadales; family Sphingomonadaceae; genus Sphingomonas; species Sphingomonas silueang. The sequence continues at coordinate 195,082 of NZ_JBDZDK010000004.1, read as the reverse complement.
GATCGGCGTCATGCTTCGCGACGAAGGGAAAGACGATCTGGAACGCCAGCCGCCCGGCGACGATGTTGGGCAGTTCGGCGATGACCCGCGCAAGGCCGTAGAGGCCCAGCGTGGCAAGCGGCAGCACGCGGGCGAGATAGAGCCGGTCGATGAACACCGCCGCATAGAGCGCGAACGAGGCGAGCATGATCCATTTGCTGAAATGGAAGATCTCGGTCGCGTGCACCCGGTCGAAGCGCAGCCGCGGGCGGCGGTGCGGCAGCGCATAGGTGAGTGCCGAACGCGCCGCGATCGACAGCAGGATCGCGAGGATCGGTGCCCAGACGTTGCGCAGGACGAGGGCCAGCGAGACGGTGATCGCGAAGCCGATCGCCTCGGCGCTCACCTCGAACAGGTTGCGCGAGCGCACGTCCAGCCGCCGCGCCATGCTGAACAGCGAGGTCGACATGAGCGATCCCAGCAGCGGCACCGCGCTGATCGCCATCAGCAGCGGCGGATCGATGCGATAGAAGGCGGCGAGCAGCGGCGACAGCGCGAGGCAGGCGAGCGACACGATCAGCCCGCGCAGGATCTGCATCGTCCAGATGGTGTCGAGAAACGCCTGCACCTCGCCCTGCGCGCTGCGCACGACATTCTGCTCGAAGCCGAAGTCGGTCAGCAGCTCGCTGCCGGTGCGGATCGCCTGCGCGATCACCGCCACGCCCATGATCTCCGGCCCCAGCAGCCGCGACAGCGCGATGTTGCCGCCGAAGCGGATGGTGAGCGACGCGACATAGACGCCCATCGTCCACACCGACTTGCCCGCGATCGAAGAGTTGGTGTCGCCCATCGCGGCCTTTCCAGAGCATGATGACGTCATGCGGACCCGTTCGTGCTGAGTAGAGGCTGAGCCTGTCGAAGCCTCGTATCGAAGCACCTGCCCCAAGACGGTCCTTCGATACGCCATTTCGACTTCGCTCAATGGCTACTCAGGACGAACGGGCAAGCACGCTGCCGCCACGCTCTAGGCGGCATCATGGCTTCCGCCAACGGACAATCAGGGAAGCGGCGTCACCAGCAGCGTGACCGCCGGATCGGCGCTCCCGGCGATCTGGATCAGGTGGCGGCCCGGCGAGAGATCGAAATCCACCATCTTGCGGATGCCCGAGCACGCCGGGCCATGGCCGTGCGCGACCGAGGCGAGCGACCTGCCCCCCGCGACGACATCGATCCACGCCGCCGTGCCGAGTGCCACGCGGTAGCGCCCGGCCTTTACCACCGTCACCGCGAACACGCCGCCCCGCGCATCGGCCGCGCCGGGCCTGGCGGGGGCCACCGCGAAGCGCACCGCCGATTGCGGGGTGAGCGTCGCGCGGACGCTGCGTCCGATCGGCACGGCGGCGGCAGCTTCCGCGCCGCGTCCGGCAGCGATCGGCGGCGCGACGCTCCAGCCGGTCAGCGATGCGGGCAGCGGGGCCGGGGTGGCGGGGCAGGCCGGAGCCTGAAGGGCGGCGAGGAGCAGGGCGAGCATCGACATATTCCCGAAGGCGACGGAATGTCCCGCACGCCGCCTATCACGTCCGCGCCGCTTCCGCATCGGGGCACGGCTGCCTACATGGTCGGGGTGGAAGATAGCCTCCCCGCCCCCCTTACCGACTGGTTCGCCGCGCGCGGCTGGGCACCCCGGCGGCACCAGCGCGCGATGCTGGCGGCGGCGCGGGCCGGGCGGCACGCGCTGCTGGTCGCCGCCACGGGTGCGGGCAAGACGCTGTCGGGCTTCCTGCCGACGCTGGCCGAACTGATCGAGGCCCCGCGCGAGGGGTTGCACACGCTCTACATTTCGCCGCTGAAGGCGCTGGCGGTCGATGTGCAGCGCAACCTGCTGTCCCCCATCGCCGAGATGGGCCTGCCCGTCCGGGTCGAGACGCGCACCGGCGACACCCCGTCGGACCGCAAGGCACGCCAGCGCGCCAAACCGCCGCACATCCTGCTGACCACGCCCGAATCGCTCAGCCTGCTGCTGTCCTATCCCGATGCACCCGCGCTGTTCGCCGGACTGCGCACGATCGTGATCGACGAGGTGCACGCCTTCGCCACCGACAAGCGCGGCGATCTGCTGGCGCTGAGCCTCGCGCGGTTGCAGCGGCTGGCACCCGACCTGCGCCGGGTCGCGCTGTCAGCGACGGTCGCCGACCCCGACGGCTATCGCGCATGGCTGGCCCCCGACGGCGATATCGATGCGGTGACGCTGGTCGAGGGGGAGCCGGGGGCCGAACCCGACATCCGTATCCTGCTGCCGACCGACCGCATCCCGTGGAGCGGCCATTCGGGTCGCTATGCCGCGCAGCAGGTGATGGCGCAGATCGAGGCGCATCGCACCACCATCGTGTTCTGCAACACCCGCAGCCTTGCCGAGCTGATCTTCCAGGATCTGTGGAAGGCGAACGACAGGCAGCTGCCGATCGGCGTCCATCACGGCAGCCTCGACCGCGAGGCGCGGCGCAAGGTCGAGCAGGCGATGGCCGACGGCAAGCTGCGCGCGTTGGTCGCGACCGCCAGCCTCGACCTCGGCGTCGACTGGGGCGATGTCGACTGCGTGATCCAGATGGGCGCACCCAAGGGATCGTCGCGGCTCCTGCAACGCATCGGCCGCGCCAACCACCGGCTGGACGAGGTGTCGAAGGCGGTGCTGGTGCCGGGCAACCGGTTCGAGTTCCTCGAGGCGCAGGCGGCGCTGGACGCGGTGGCGGCGGGCGAGCTGGACCCCGACCGCTTCCGCCCCGGCAGCCTCGACGTGCTGGCGCAGCATCTGATGGGCTGTGCCTGTGCAGCACCCTTCGCCGCCGCCGACATGCTGGACGAGGTGCGCGGCGCCCTGCCCTATTCCGCGCTCGATGCCGACACGTTCGACCGGGTGCTGCACTATATCGCCGAGGGCGGCTATGCGCTGAAGGCTTATGACCGGTTCAGGCGGCTGCGGCTGGGCACGGACGGCCTATGGCATGTCACCAGGCCCGGGTTCGTCGCGCAGCACCGGCTGAACGCCGGGATCATCGTCGATGCGCCGACGCTGGACGTGCGGTTCAGGAACGGGCGGCGGCTGGGCACGGTCGAGGAATATTTCGCCTCGACGCTCTCGCCGGGCGATACCTTCTTCTTCGCGGGGATGAGCCTCGAGGTCGTGCAGATCGAGCTGACCGACCTGCTGGTCCGCGCGACCAGCCGCCCGGCGCGCATCCCCAAATATGGCGGCACGCGCATGGCGCTGTCGACCAACCTCGCCGAGCGGGTGCGCGGCTTCCTTGCCTCCCCAAGCGAATGGCATCGGTTTCCCGACGACGTGCGCGACTGGCTGGAGATACAGGCGCGGCGATCGGTGCTGCCGCGCCCCGGCGAATTGCTGGTCGAGACCTTCCCGCGCGAGGGGCGGCATTATCTCGTCGCCTACAGCTTCGAGGGGTGGAACGCGCACCAGTCGCTCGGCATGCTCGTGACGCGACGGATGGAGGCGATGGGGCTGAAGCCGCTGGGCTTCGTGTCCAGCGACTATGCGCTGGCGTGCTACGGGCTGGAGCCAATCGCCGATCCGGAGGCGCTGTTCTCCCCCGACATCCTCGAGCATGAGTTCGTCGACTGGGTGCAGCAGTCGGCGCTGCTCAAACGCGCATTCCGCGAGGTGGCGGTGATCGGCGGGCTGGTCGAGCGCCAGCATCCCGGCAAGCGCAAGACCGGCAAGCAGGTGACGTTCTCGACCGACCTGATCTACGACGTGCTGCGCAAGTACGAGCCGGGCCATCTGCTGCTGCAGGCGGCGTGGGAGGATGCGCGCGCGCGGATGACCGATGTCGGGCGGCTGGCGACGCTGCTGGAGACGGCGCAGGCGCGGATGCGGCACGTCGCGCTCGACCGGGTGAGCCCGCTGGCGGTGCCGGTGCTGGTGCTGATCGGGCGCGAACGGGTCGAGCAGGGGTCGTCGGGCGAGGACGCGCTGCTGGCGGAGGCCGAGGCGCTGGCGGCGGAGGCGATGGGGTAACAGGGTTGATTCACGCGAAGGCGCGACGACGCGAAGGAAGAAGAGAAGGTTGTTCGCGCGGAGGCGCGGAGATGTTGCGCCCGCGGTAGCGTCATCCGCGCCAGCGGCCTCTATCCATCGGTGCAGTACGGGAAAATGTCTTCCGTCCGCGTGACCTTGCCAAGAACACATCCCCTCCGCGCCTCCGCGTGAACCGACCTTCTTTCCCGTTCCGCGATCGTTGCACCCCCGAGCCTTGAGCCGCCGCCGCCCTTGCGGCATAGCGCCGACCCATGGTTCGCCTTTCGTTCGCCGGACAGGATTTCGCCGCGCTGCGCGAAGGCGCGCTCTTTTGGCCGCAACGCCGCGCGCTGCTGCTCGCCGACCTGCATTTCGAGAAGGCGAGCTGGTTCGCGCAGTTCGGGCAGATGCTGCCGCCCTATGATTCGCTCGAGACGCTGGCCGGAATCGAGGCGCTGGTGGCGCGGACCCGGCCCCGCGAACTCTGGTGCCTGGGCGACAGTTTCCACGACAGCGCCGGGTGCGACCGGCTGCCCGCGGCGGCGCAGGCGCGGCTGCGCGCGCTGACCGGACGGCTCGACTGGACGTGGATCACCGGCAACCACGATCCCGTCGTCGCCGACCATTGCGGCGGGCGGGTCGTGGCCGAGGCGGTGGTGGACGGGATCGTGCTGCGCCACGAAGCCGATGCGGCCGACACCCGGCCCGAGCTGTCGGGGCATTTCCATCCCAAGTTCCGCGTCTCGGTACGCGGCCGGGCGGTATCGCGCCGCTGCTTCGTGGCGAGCGCGACCAAGCTGATCCTGCCCGCCTTCGGTTCGCTGACCGGCGGGCTGGACGCCCGCCATCCCGAGATCGTGCGTGCGGTGGGCAGCGGTGCGGAGGCGCTGATCGCGCTCGACGACCGGCTGCTGCGCTTTCCGCTGGCGGCGTAGGCGGGGGGATCGGAACTCCGTTCGTCACCCCGGAACAGGTCCGGGGTGACGAACGGGCACGGAACGCCGACCGGTCCTATATCCCCGAGGCGAAGCTCAGTTCGAGCTTCCTGGAATTGGCGGGCACGTCGAGCGCCGCGCTGTTGAACGCGAGGCTGCCGTTGGGGCCGATCACGCGGGTCTGCGGCTTGATCGTCCAGCTGTAGACCATCTTCCCCTGCGCATCCTTCAGCACCGCGCGGATATCGGGGATGCGGTGGCGGACGCGGGTCGGGTTGAGGATGCGGCCCGATACCGCGAACAGCTCGTTGCCGCTCGACAGCAGCCGCCGTTCGGGCGCGGCGATCGACAGTGTCAGCGGAATCTCCGGCGGCCCGATCGGCAGGCCGAACTGCTGCGCGATGCCCGGCGTGCCGGTGTAGAGGATCGCCCCCACCCCGCCGAGCATCGCGACCCCAGCCGCGACCGCGATCGCGGTGCGACGCCGCGCGGGATTGCGGCGCGGGGTGAAGGCGGTACGGCGGGGACCGGCCTCCTCCGCCACCGGATCGGGACGCTCCGCCGCCGGATCGACATAGCGGCGCAGCGCATCGTCGCCGGTGCGCGAGCGCAGCGGCGCCGGGCGCGGTGCTTCGGCGACGGGTTCGGGGCGCGGCGGTGCCACCGGCTCGACCGGAAGCGCGGTGCGCGCGACCGGGGCAGACGCCTCTGCGACCGGGGCTTCGGGCGCGACGATGTTGCCGGCGCCCAGATCGAGCATCGCGGGCGGCTGGAACCAGCTATGCCGGCATCCTGCGCAACGCACCGTCCGCCCCGCCGGGCCGATCGCGGTGTCCGCGACCAGATAGCGCATGTGACATTGCGTACATTCGAGGATCATCGTCCCCATACCCCCGATACCGAACCCCGCGCCGCATACCCGCGACGAGGGCTGCGAACCTAGGGGTTCGTGCCCGCCGATGGCAAGGCGCTATCGGTCCGGCTTGAGGCGGATCGCGGCTTGTGCGATTGGCGCAGCGAGCGCGACATCAAGGGCGGACGTGGCCAGCATCGTTCAATTCGACAATGTCGGCCTGCGCTATGGCCATGGCGAGGAGACGCTGAGCGACCTCAGCTTCTCGCTGGCCGAGGGATCGTTCCACTTCCTGCTGGGGCCGTCGGGCGCGGGCAAGACCTCGCTGCTGCGCCTCCTCTATCTGGCGCAGCGGCCCAGCCGGGGCGTCATCCGCCTGTTCGGCGAGGATATGGTGCTGGCCCCGCGCGCGCGCCTGCCCGGCTTTCGCCGCCGGATCGGCGTGGTATTCCAGGACTTCCGGCTGGTGCCGCACCTGTCGGCACGCGACAATATCGCGCTGCCGCTCCGGGTCAGCGGCATGGCCGAAAGCGCGATCGCCGAGCCGGTGGGCGAGATGCTGGCGTGGATCGGCCTGTCCGACCGCGCCGACGCGCGTCCCGCCACGCTGTCGGGCGGCGAGCAGCAGCGCGTCGCCATCGCCCGCGCGGTCATCAACCGGCCCGAAATCCTGATCGCCGACGAACCGACCGGCAACGTCGATCCCGAAATGGCCGAGCGGTTGCTCAAGCTCTTCGAGTCGCTCAACCGGCTGGGTACGACGGTGGTGATGGCGACGCACGACTATCACCTGCTCCACCGCGTGCCGCAGGCGCGGCTGATGCGGCTGGACCGGGGGCGGCTGTCCGATCCCACCGGCACGCTGCGCCATCCGCCGGAGCGGGTGCGATGAGCAGGGCCGCGGGACAGCCGCTGCTCGACGATGCGCAGGGCCGCCGTGCGATGGTGTGGATCATGGCGATCATGGTCTTCCTGACCACGCTGGCCGCCGCGCTCGGCCTCGCCACCGGCGGCGCGGGCCGTGCGCTCGACCGGCAACTGGCCTCGCGGCTGACGGTGCAGGTGATCGCGGGCGATGCGGCGATGCGCGACGCGGCGGTCGCGCGGCTGCTCGCCCGGCTGCGCGCATCGCGCGACGTGACCCGCGCGGCGGAGGTCGACCGCGGGCGGCTCGCCGCGCTGCTGCAACCGTGGCTGGGCGAGGCGGGGCTCGATTCGGACATTCCGATCCCGGCGATGATCGACGTGGACGTGACGCGCGGCGACGACGGTGCCGCCCGGCGGGTCGCGGCACTCGCCCGGGCGACCGCGCCGGACGTGCGCGTCGATGCCCATGCGACGTGGCTGGCGCCGGTGCGCGGGCTGATCGCGTTGATCGGCTGGGTATCGCTCGCGCTGGTGCTGCTGATGGCGAGCGCGACCGCCGCCGTGGTGCTGCTTTCGGCGCGCGCGGGGCTGGACACGCATCGCGGAACGATCGACATCCTGCACATGCTGGGTTCGACCGACCGCCAGATCGCCCGCCTGTTCCAGCGGCGCGTCGCGCACGACACGCTGACCGGCGCGCTGATCGGCGTGCTGTCGGGCGCGCTGGTCGTCGCCTTCGTCGGGGTGCGGCTGGGCGCGCTCGATTCGCAGTGGGTGGGCGGCGTGACGCTCGGGGCCCTCGACTGGGGGGCGATCGCGCTGCTGCCCTTCGCCTTCACCGCGCTGGCGATGCTGGCGGCGCGGTTCGCGGTGCTGCGCCGGCTGGCGCGCGTGCTGTGACCGGGCGCATCCTCTCGCTGCTGCTGCTGGCCTATGCACTGGGCTTCGCGCTGTTCGCGGTGACGCTGCCGCAATCGCTGCCCGATGCGGTGCGGACCGACGGCATCGTCGTGCCGACCGGCGGCCCCGGACGGATCGAGCACGGGCTGGCGCTGCTGGAACAGGGGCGCGCCACGCGGATGCTGGTGACGGGGGTCGATCCCGATGTCCGCCCGATGGAGCTGGCGGCGGCGGTCAAGGGCCCGCGGCGGCTGTTCCGTTGCTGCGTCGATCTGGGGCACGACGCGGTCGATACCCGGTCGAACGCCGACGAGACGGCGGAATGGGTGCGGCGCAACCGCTATCGCTCGGTCCGGCTGGTCACGTCCAACTGGCACATGGCGCGCGCGGCGATGGAGCTGCGCCATGCGCTGGGCAATTCGGTCGAGGTGGTGCGCGATCCGGTGCCGGGGCATCCGGGGTTCGGGCTGCTGTTTGCGGAATATAACAAATATGTGGTTCGCGGGATCGTGATGCGGCTGGGGATCGACCTGTGATCGCATGGGGTAGGACATGGCTGTTCCGGGTGGTGTTCTACACCCTGTCAGTGCCGATCGTGCTGAGCGCGCCCGTCTCCGCGCGGTTCGGGCGGGGGGCGATGCACACGCACGCCCATGTGTGGATCCGGGTCCACCGCTTCCTCGCGCGCTGGATCCTGGGGGTGCGGGTGCGGGTGGAGGGCCTGATCCCGCCCGGCCCCTGCCTGTTCGCGGTGAAGCACCAGGCGATGTTCGAGACGCTGGAAATGGCCGAGCGGATCGACGGCCCGCTGATCGTGCTGAAGCGCGAACTGGCCGACATGCCCTTCTGGGGCCGGGCGGCGCGGGCCTATGGCGCGATTCCGGTCGATCGCGATGCCTCGGCACAGGCGCTGCGGTCGATGCTGAAGGAAGCGGCGGTGGCGCGGGCCGAGGGGCGTCCGGTGCTGATCTTTCCCGAAGGCACGCGGGTGGCGGTGGGCGAGGCACCGCCGCTGCGCTCGGGCTTCGCCGGGCTGTACAAGGCGCTCGGCATGCCGGTGGTGCCGGTCGCGCTCGACAGCGGGCGGTGCATGCCGCGCCGGGGGCCGAGCCGGGCGGGGGTCGTCACCATCCGCTTCCTGCCGCCCATCCCGCCGGGCCTGCCGCGCGACGAGATCGAAACGCGGGTGCACGCCGCGATCAACGCGCTGGAACCGGCGGGGGGCGGCACGGTGGTGGTCTAACTGAAAAATCGTCATTCCCGCGCAGGCGGGAATCCATAGACGCAGCCGTTGCGGTTTGAAGGGATACGTTGGTGGCTATGGATTCCCGCCTGCGCGGGAATGACAAGGTGCTACCCCGCCTTCGCCTCGGCGCGGTACGCATGGAGCAGCGGCTCGGTATAGCCGTTGGGCTGCGTCAGCCCCTCGAACACCAGCGCCCGTGCCGCGCGGATCGCCGGGCCGTCGCTGCCGGTGAGCGGGCGATAGGCCGGGTCGGCGGCGTTCTGCGCATCGACCTTCGCCGCCATCCGCGCGAACGCCGCATCGACATCGGCAGGGGTGCAGACGCCGTGCAGCAGCCAGTTGGCGACATGCTGCGACGAGATGCGCAGCGTCGCGCGGTCCTCCATCAGGCCGACGTCGTGGATGTCGGGCACTTTGGAACAGCCGATCCCCTGATCGATCCAGCGCACGACATAGCCGAGGATGCCCTGGACATTATTGTCCAGCTCGCGCGCGACCTCCGCCGCATCCCAGTTGCGTCCGTGGGCGACCGGGACGGTCAGCAGCCGCTCGAGCGCCGCGACCGGTTCGGCGGCGCGTGCCGCCTGACGCGCGGCGACATCGACCATGTGATAGTGCAGCGCATGCAGCGTCGCGGCAGTCGGTGACGGCACCCACGCGGTGCTGGCACCACTGCGGGGATGCGCGATCTTCTGGTCGAGCATGTGCCCCATCCGGTCGGGCGCGGCCCACATCCCCTTGCCGATCTGCGCGCGCTGCCCGAGGCCGCAGGCAAGCCCGATCTGGACGTTGCGATCCTCATAGGCCGCGATCCAGTCCGCGCCCTTCATCTCGCCCTTGGGGATCATCGCACCCGCACGCATCGCGCTGTGCAGTTCGTCGCCGGTGCGGTCGAGGAAACCGGTGTTGATGAACACGATCCGGTGGCGCACCGCATGGATGCACGCCGCCAGATTGGCCGAGGTGCGCCGCTCCTCGTCCATCACCCCGACCTTGATCGTGTGACGGGGCAGCGCCAGCAGATCCTCGACCGCATCGAACAATGCGTCGGTGAAGGCGACTTCCTCCGGCCCGTGCTGCTTGGGCTTGACGATGTAGATCGATCCGGCACGGCTGTTGGCGCGCGCGCCCTGCACGTCATGCAGCGCGATCAGGCTGGTGACGATCGCATCGACGATCCCCTCGGGCGCCTCGCCCCCGTCCACCAGCCGGATCGCGGGCGTGGTCATCAGATGGCCGACGTTGCGGACGAACAGCAGCGAGCGGCCCGGCAGGATGATCGTGCCGCCGTCGTGCGCGGTATAGGTCCGGTCGTCGGCCAGCGTCCGCGTGACCTGCCGCCCGCCCTTGGCGAAGCGCGCCGACAGATTGCCCTGCATCAGCCCCAGCCAGTTGGCATAGGCCGCCACCTTGTCCGCCGCATCGACCGCCGCGACCGAATCCTCCAGATCGCAGATGGTGGTCAGCGCCGATTCGAGCAGGACATCGGCCAGCCCCGCCGGGTCATGCCGCCCGATCGGATGGTCGCGATCGATCACCAGTTCGATGTGTAGCCCGTGGTGGCGCAGCAGCAGCTTGTCCCCCGCCCGCCCAACCCATTGCGTCGGATCGGCGAGGCGCGGGTCGCCCCCCTGCCAGTCGTGCCAGCTGCCTGCCGAGAGCGGCACCGCTTCGTCGAGGAAGTCGCGTGCGCGGGCGATGACCTGCCTACCCCGAGCCGCGTCATAGCCGCCGCCCGCCGCCGCTCCGGGGATCGCATCGGTGCCGTAGAGCGCGTCGTACAGGCTGCCCCAGCGCGCATTGGCGGCGTTGAGCAGGAAGCGGGCGTTCAGGATCGGGACGACCAGCTGCGGCCCGGCCAGCGTCGCGATCTCCGGATCGACATTCTGCGGATCGATGGCGAAGGGCGCGGGTTCGGGAACGAGATAGCCGATCTCCCGCAGGAACGCCGCCTGTTCTGCCGGGTCGATCGCCTGTCCGGCGCGGGCCGCGAACCAGCCGTCGAGCCGTTCCTGCAACGCATCGCGCTTCGCCAGCAGTGCGCGGTTTTCCGGTGCGAAGCGGGCGAGAATCGCCGCGGCCCCCGACCAGAAGGGCGCGGCCTCGATCCCCGTGCCGGGCAGCACCTGACGTTCGATGAAGTCGGCCAGCGGTTCGGCGACCTGCAATCCGGCGCGGTCGACATAGGTCTCGGGCATCGCATCCTCCTTGGTGGGACCGACATAGCCGCTCGCCATTCGCATCGGTAGCGCGCATGACCGCAGCACAGTCGTTCGCCGGAGGAAGCAATGATCCCCGATCCCGACCATGGGCTGTTCGTCGCGATCGTCGATTCGGGCAGCATCGCCGCCGCTGCCCGGCTGCACGGCCTGACGCCCGGCGCCGCCTCGAAGCGGTTGCAGCGGCTGGAGGCGCGGCTTGGCGTGCGGCTGATCGAGCGGACGACGCGGCGGATGCAGCCGACCGCGGCGGGCACGCGGCTGCACGCCGACCTCAGCGACATATTGGCGGCGCTGGCGGCGGCGGAAGCACGGGCGAGCGGGGCGGCGGCGGTGCCTTCGGGCCGGTTGCGGATCGCCGCGCCCACCTCGTTCGCGCGGCTGCACGTCGCGCCGCATCTGGGCGATTTCCTGCGCGCGCACCCTGCCGTTGCACCCGAACTGCTGCTGTCGGACGGCTATGTCGATCTCGCCGCCGCACGGATCGATTGCGCGATCCGCATCACCGCCGAGGTGCCGCCGGGTTATGCCGCGCGGCGGCTGGCGGCGAACCGGCGGATCGTTTGCGCAGCCCCTGCCTATCTGGCCGAGCGGGGCGTTCCGGCAGGCCCCGACGATCTGGCCGAGCACCGGCTGCTGGCGGCGGACGGGCAGTTGCCGTGGCGGCTGCTGCGTCCCGGTCGCCGCGCGATCGTCACCGGCACCTCCCATGTCCGCACCGATTCGAGCGAGATCGTCCGCGAACTGGCGTTGGCCGGGGTCGGCATCGCGCTGCGCTCGCTCTGGGATGTCGGCGACCTGCTGGACGCGGGGCGGCTGGTGCGGCTGCTGCCCGGATGGGAGGGGCCGCCCGATCTTGCGATCCATGCGCTGCACGGGCCGCACCCGCTGCCCGCCGTCACCGCATTCGTCGACCATCTCGCCGCGCGCATCGCCGCCGAACCCTGGGCGCAGGCTTGACTCGTCCTGCCGCCGGGCGCAGCATCGTATCAATTGATACGAAATGAGAGGATGCGACGATGGAGCATATGGACGTCAACCCGCTGGGCCTCGACGGGTTCGAGTTCTGCGAATTCACCGCGCCCGATGTCGCGCGCATGGGGCGGCAGCTCGAACAGTTCGGCTTCGTCGCGGCGTCGAAGCACCCGACGCGCAACGTCACCCGCTACAAGCAGGGGCGGATCAACCTGCTGCTGAACGGCATCGAAGACGGCCATGCCGCCGAATTCGCCGCGGCGCATGGCCCCTCGGCGGCGGGCATGGCGTTCCGCGTGGCGGACGCGAAGGCGGCGTATGACGCGGCGGTCGCGCGCGGTGCCAGGCCCGCCGATCCCGCGCGCGGCGCGCTCGGGCAGGGCTATGTCCTGGAAGGGATCGGCGGGTCGCTGCTGTACCTGATCGACCGGCATGGCGACGCGGGTTCGCTGTACGACGACTGGGAACCGGTGCCGGGCGCGGCACAGGCGGAGGCCGAGAACAACGTCGGGCTCGACCTGCTCGACCACCTGACCCACAACGTCAAGCGCGGGCAGATGCGGACCTGGGCCGCCTTCTACAACCAGATCTTCGGGTTCGAGGAACAGAAGTATTTCGACATCAAGGGCAAGGCGACCGGCCTGTTCAGCCAGGCAATGATCGCGCCGGACAAGGCGATCCGCATCCCGCTGAACGAAAGCCAGGACGACAAGAGCCAGATCGAGGAGTTCATCCGCGACTATAACGGCGAAGGCATCCAGCACCTCGCCTTCACCACCGACGATATCTATGCGACCGTCGAGAAGCTGCGCGCGCGCGGCGTGAAGTTGCAGGACACGATCGAGACCTATTACGAACTGGTCGACAAGCGCGTGCCGAACCATGGCGAGGACCTCGAACGACTGCGCCGCAACCGCATCCTGATCGACGGCAATGTCGGCGACGAGGGGCTGCTGCTCCAGATCTTCACCGAGCCGATGTTCGGGCCGATCTTCTTCGAGATCATCCAGCGCAAGGGAAACGAGGGCTTCGGCAACGGCAATTTCCAGGCGCTGTACGAAAGCATCGAACTGGACCAGATCCGGCGCGGAGTGATTACGGTCGACGCCTGACCAGGACCGAAGCGCATGCTTCGGTCGCGGTGCAGCGCGCAGGCGCTGCCGTCGACCGGCCAGCGCGGGGGGAGCCGGGCCGCAAGGCGCGGCTCTGCCGCGACTGACGGCCCGGCGGGCGGAGGCCACACCGCCCGCGGCCCGCCCCCTCCACCGTTCGCGGTGCGAACGGTCCCCCTCCCCGTTCCGGGGAGGATCGATGAGGTACCCATGACCTACCACCCCGGTTTCGCCAATCATGTCGCCACCGAAGCGGTCGCGGGTGCGCTGCCGATCGGGCGCAACAGCCCGCAGCACGTGCCCTTCGGCCTCTATGCCGAGCAGCTGTCGGGCACCGCCTTCACCGCGCCGCGCCACGAGAACCGCCGCGCATGGCTCTATCGCCTGCGCCCGACCGCCAATCACGGCGCGTTCCTGCCCTATGCCGGGGCGCCCAACCTGCAATCCGCGCCGGTCGCCGAGCCGCCCAGCCCCAACCGGATGCGCTGGGACCCGCTGCCGCTGCCCGAGGTACCGACCGACTGGGTCGACGGCCTTGTCACCTATGGCGCGACCGGCGATGTCGCGGCGCAGAGCGGGGTCGGCATCCACCTCTATGCCGCGAACAGGGATATGGAGCGCGCCTTCTTCTCCGCCGACGGCGAGTTGCTGATCGTGCCGCAGCAGGGCGCGCTGGCGATCGATACCGAGATGGGGCGGATCGACATTGCGCCGCTTCAGATCGCGCTGATCCCGCGCGGGGTGCGCTTCCGCGTGGCGCTGCCCGACGGGCAGGCACGCGGCTATGTCTGCGAGAATTACGGCGGCCTGTTCCGCCTGCCCGACTTGGGGCCGATCGGGGCCAACGGCCTTGCCAACCCGCGCGATTTCGAGACGCCGTCCGCATGGTATGAGGATCGCGACGAACCGACCGAGGTGATCCAGAAGTTTCAGGGCGCGCTGTGGACCACCACGCTCGACCATTCGCCGTTCGACGTGGTGGCATGGCACGGCAACCTCACGCCGTGCCGCTACGACCTGACCCGCTTCAACACGATCAACACCGTGTCGTTCGACCATCCCGATCCGTCGATCTTCACCGTGCTGACCTCGCCCAGCGACACGCCGGGCACCGCCAATTGCGACTTCGTGATCTTTCCCCCGCGCTGGATGGTCGCCGAGGACACCTTCCGCCCGCCGTGGTTCCACCGCAACGTCATGAGCGAGTTCATGGGGCTGGTGACGGGCGCCTATGACGCGAAGGAAGGCGGCTTCGCGCCGGGCGGCGCGTCGCTGCACAACCAGATGAACGGCCATGGCCCCGATCAGGCAAGCTATGACAAGGCGGTCGCCGCCGACCTCGCGCCGCATCGCATCGCCGACACCATGGCGTTCATGTTCGAGACGCGCCACGTCGTCCGCCCGACGCGCTGGGCGATGACCAGTGCGACGATGCAGCTCGATTACGACGACGTATGGACCGGCTTCGCCAAGGCGCGGCTGCCCGGATGAGCGACGAACGGGTGTTCGCCACCCCGGCGGGGGTCAGGCTGGGGCCGCTGACCGACGTGGCCGAGGGCGCGGCGCGCAACTATGTGCTGCAACTGCGCGCCGGTCGGTTCCACGGCTTTATTGTGCGCACCGGCGACGCGGTGGTCGGCTATGTCGATCGCTGCCCGCACATGGGACTGCCGCTGGCGCAGGCGCTCGACCAGTATCTGACGCCCGACGGCCAGGCGATCGCGTGCAGCTGGCATGCCGCGCTGTTCGACATCGCCAGCGGGCGCTGCATCGGCGGCCCCTGCCCCGGACAGGCGCTGACGCCGTGGCCGGTGACGGTCGCGGACGGCGCGATCGTCACCGCCTGACCCGCCTCAGGCGGCGACCGCCTCGGGCAGTTCGGTCAGCGTCGACCCCTTGCCGAGCCGATGCCCGTTGGCGCGGAGCCATGCGTCCGCCGTCGCGCGGCCGAGGTCGCGCAGCGCCTCGAGCTGCGACCAGCGGGTGTCGATCTTGCCCGCCGGGCCGCGTTGGGCCAGCGCATGCGGCGCTTCCATCAGGTGCAGCCCGGTGTGGACGAGCGGGCCGAACGCCTCGGCAGCCTCCGGCGCGCGGCGCACGACCGCCTGTACCTCGGTCAGCGCCTTCAGGTCGCGCAGCAGACAGGCGTTGAAGCCGATGTCGCTCATCCGTCCCATCACCTCGACCAGCGATTCGGGTGTGCCCTGCGTCGCGAAGGGGGTGATCTGCACGATCAGCACGTCGCTCTGCCCGCATCCGCCGAAGATCAGCGGTTCGAGCGCAGGATTGGCGGAAAAGCCGCCGTCCCAGTAGCATTCGCCGTCGATCTCGACCGGACCGAACAGGTCGGGCAGGCAGGCCGACGCCATCAGCGCATCGACGGTGATCTCGCTGCCCGAAAAGATGCGCGCCGCCCCGTTCGACACGCGCGTCGCGGCGATGTGCAGCGGCACGCAGTCGTCGCGGTGGAGCACCGACAGGTCGATCGCCTCGGCCACCACCCCGCGCAGCGACCCCATGTCGCGCAGGCCGGGCGACAGCGGCGCGACATAGCGGCCGAACAGCTTGCCGATCTCCAGCGACCGGCGCACCCACGGCTCGAACAGCGGCGCGGTCCATGCGGTGCTGTCCAGCGCCTGGAGCGGCGAATAGCGCGCGACCGTGCGCCACAACCGCTCCAGCCCCTCGCGCGCGCCCTGCCGCCCGCCGGTGGTCAGCCCGACCGCCAGCGCGGTGCCGTTCAGCGCCCCGGCGCTGGCCCCGCTGATCGCGACGATCGGATAGTCTTCCTCGAGCAGCCGGTCGAGCACGCCCCAGCCATAGGCACCATGCGCGCCGCCCCCCTGCAGGGCGAGCGACAGGCGCGGCGAATCGGTATCGGTGCAATGGGTCATGCTGCTGCTCTCCGGTGGCGACGGCTCTCCCTTGGCGCAGGGCTGTCGACGCCGCCCTGCTGCGGTGCACAACGGACGACGTCCGGTTTGGATGCGCGAAACCCAAAGCCCAAATTATGCGCCGACCCGCGCGGACCCAGCCGGACCTTCGCCAGTTATCAGGGGCAGCGCTTGAAGGAGACGGCGATATGCTCGAACACGTACCCGCATGGCTGGGTGCCTTGTTGCGCGGGGTGCGCGCCGGGGCATCGAAGCTGACGATCGTCGATCCGGCGCTCGGCGATTTCGCGAGCATGGACCTTGCCAGCCTCGCCTTTGCCGACGGGCAACGCCTGCCCGAACGCTTCACCGCCGACGGCGAAGGGGTATCGCCGCCGCTGCACTGGCGCGGGGTGCCCGCGGGCACGGTGCGGCTGGCGCTGATCGTCGAAGACCCCGATGCGCCGTCGCCGCAGCCGCTGGTCCATGCGATCCTGTGGGATCTGCCGCCGCACGAGGCGCAACTGGCCGAAGGCGCGATCCGCCCCGACGGCGACGGCAGCGCCGCGCACGGCGACGTGGGCCGCAACAGCTACTTCCGCGAAGGCTGGCTGCCGCCCGATCCCCCGACCGGCCATGGCGAGCATCGCTACGCCTTCCAGCTGTTCGCGCTCGGCGAGGGGCCGGACCTCGATCCCAATCCGGGCCGCAGCGCGCTGGTGGAGGCGATGCAGGGCCGCGTCCTTGCCGCCGGACTGCTCACCGGCACCTATTCGCGCGACGAACCGGTGGACATCGGCCCGGTGGGATCGACCGCGACCGCGTAATAGCGGCGATCGGCCCGGGTTTTACTCCGTTGGTCCCGAGCGAAGCCGAGAGACGTGCCGCAGGCGCATCGCACGGTGTCTCGACTACGCTCGACACGAACGGTTCGGGAGCGGGTGGCGCGCGCCGCTATTCCGACAGCACCTCGCGCAGCGCGAGCATCGCCAGCGCGGCCTTCGCCGCCTCGCCGCCCTTGTCCTTCTCGTCGCGGCGGGCGCGGGTCAGCGCCTGTGCCTCGTTCTCGACGGTCAGGATGCCGTTGCCGACCGGCACCCCCTCTAGGCTGAGGTTCATCAGCCCGCGCGCGCTTTCGTTGGCGACGACCTCGAAATGATAGGTTTCGCCGCGGATGATGACGCCCAGTGCCACGAACGCATCATAGCGTTCCGCCGCATCGGCCATCGCGATCGCGCCGGGCACCTCCAGCGCGCCGGGTACGGTGATCGTGTCATGGGTATGGCCCGCCGCCTCGATCGCGGCACGCGCGCCCTCGATCAGCAGGTCGTTCAGATGGTCGTAGAAGCGCGCCTCGACGATCAGCACATGCGCCATGGGATTACCTTTCCGTGATCGGCCGTTCGCCGACGATCTTGAGGCCGTAGCCGTCGAGCCCGACCAGCGTGTGATGAGTGTTGGTGAGCAGGACCATGTCCTCGACACCCAGTTCGTTGAGGATCATCGCGCCCACACCGTAATCGCGCAGTTCCTCCATGTCGGGCACCGGGCCGCCGGTGCGGGCATGGATCGCCAGCGCCAGCGAATCGGGGCGCGGCTTGCTGATGACGACGACGACGCCCGCGCCTTCGTCCGCGATGATCTGCATCGAGCGACGCAGCAGCCCGCCGCGCTCGCCGCCCTCGCCGAACATGTCGGCGAAGGGCGACAGCGCGTGCATCCGCACCAGCGTCGGCTTGCTCGGGTCGATCAATCCCTTGACCAGCGCCACCTGCTCGCTGCCGGTCGCCTTGTTCCAGAACGACATGGCGCGCCACTGCCCGCCCCATTCGCTCTCGAACACCGTCTCGGCGCGCTTCTCGACCAGATGGTCGTGGCGGCGGCGATAGGCGATCAGGTCGCGGATCGTGCCGATCTTCAGCCCGTGCAGCTGCGCGAAGGCGACGAGGTCGTCCATCCGCGCCATCGTGCCGTCCTCGTTCATGATCTCGCAGATCACGCCGGAGGGGTTCAGTCCGGCAAGGCGCGACACGTCGACCGCCGCCTCGGTATGGCCCGCGCGTACCAGCACCCCGCCCTCGCGCGCGACCAGCGGAAAGACGTGCCCCGGCGTCACGATCTCCGACGCTTCCTTCGACGCATCGATCGCCACGGCGATGGTGCGGGCGCGGTCGGCGGCGGAGATGCCGGTCGTCACCCCCTCGCGCGCCTCGATCGAGACGGTGAAGGCGGTTTCGTGCCGCGTGCCGTTGTTGCGCGCCATCAGGTCGAGCCCGAGCTGCTGCGTCCGCGCCCTGGTCATCGCGAGGCAGATCAGCCCGCGCCCGTACCGCGCCATGAAGTTGATCGCGTCCGGCGTCGCCATCTGCGCCGGGATCACGAGATCGCCCTCGTTCTCGCGGTCCTCGTCGTCGACGAGGATGAACATCCGCCCGTTGCGCGCCTCGTCGATGATCTCTTCGGGCGACGAGAGAAAGGCGTGGGCGAGGCCCGTCGGTTCAGTTTCGGCCACGGACTTGTTCCATTCGCATCAGATAGCGGGCGAGCACGTCGATCTCGATATTCACCGCCTGCCCCGCCGCCAGCGTACCGAGCGTCGTGACCGCCTGGGTATGGGGGATGAGGTTGACGGTGAAGCGCGCGGCGTCGGCCATGTCCTCGACGGTGTTCACCGTCAGCGACACGCCGTCGATCGTCACCGACCCCTTGGGCGCGACGAAGGCGCTGAGCGCATGGTCGATCGCAACGGTCACGCGGGTCGAATCGCCCGCCGCCTCGACCCCGACGACATGGCCGGTGCCGTCGACATGGCCGGTGACGATATGCCCGCCCAGTTCGTCGCCGAGCTTCAGCGCGCGCTCGAGGTTGAGGGGGCGTCCTTCGGCCCATTGCTCGGCGGCGGTGCGCGACACCGTCTCGCCCGACACGTCGACCGCGAACCAGCCCGGCCCCTTGTCGACGACGGTCAGGCAGACGCCCGAACAGGCGATCGATGCGCCCAGGTCGATCGTCGTCGTGTCATAGTGGCAGCCGATCCGCACGCGCAGGTCGCGCGCGCCGCCGATCGATTCGATGCGACCCACGTCGCTGACAATTCCGGTGAACACGGGGACAGGCTCCTATCTCGCGCGCTCGTAGACTTCCAGCCGGTCGCTGCCAAGGTGGCGGGCGTCGTGCAGCCGCCAGCGGCCATGCGCCTGGGCCAGATCGGCAAGGCCGATGTCGGGCAGGGTCCGCCCATGGCCGATCAGGATCGGCGCACGGTAGAACAGCAGCCGGTCGACCGCATCGGCGCGCAGCAGCGCGGCGGCGGTGGCGGCGCCGCCCTCGACCAGCACATGGTCGCCCGTCAGGTCGCCCAGCGCATCGATCGACGGCAGCAGCGTGAAGCCCGGCACGGTCACGCTGTCCGCCGACAGCATCACGCGCACCGGGCTGCGACCCTCCAGCCCCGGCAGCCGCACGTCGAGGCGCGGGCGATCGATCTCGGCGGTACCGCGTCCGACGAGGATCGATTCGTGGCGACTGCGTTCCAGATGCCCGTGCGCGCGTGCTTCAGGACCGGTGATCCACTGGCTCTGCCCGTCCTGCCGCGACACCGCGCCGTCGAGCGACATGGCGAGCTTGAGCGTGACGAACGGCCGGGCGAGGCGGCGGCGGGTGAGGAATCCCGCCATCGATCGCGCGGCGGCCCCGGCGCGCAGGCCGACCTCCACCGCGATTCCGGCGGCGCGCAGCCGGGCGATACCCTGCCCGTTCGTCCGCGGATCGGGATCGGTCAGCGCCACCACCACCCGCGCCACGCCGCTTTGAACCAGCAGGTCGGCGCAGGCGGGGCCGCGCGGCGAGACATGGGCGCAGGGCTCCAGCGTGACATGGGCGGTGCCGCCGCGCGCACGCTCGCCCGCCTGTGCCAGCGCCATCGCCTCGGCATGGGGGCGTCCGCCGGCCTGCGTCCAGCCGCGCCCGACGACGCAGCCCTGCGCATCGGTCACGACGCAGCCGACATTGGGATTGGGCGCGGTCCGCCCGCGCGTGCGCTCGGCCAATGCCAGCGCCGCGTCCATGTGGCGCGGATCGGGCGGGGGCAGCGTCAGATGCCCCAGCTGTTCAGCTTGTCGTCGATCCGCTTCCATTCGGCCTGGCGCTTCGCCCGCTCACGCTCGAACTCCTCGGTGGCGACGCGCTGTTTCTCCATGTCGATCTTCTGCTGGGCGATGATCTCCGCATCGCTGCGGTTCAGCGGCCAGCTTTCGACATAGATAATTTCCTTCTTGTACGGCCGCTCGAAGTGCGAATCGTGGACGAAGCCCCAGCCGATCACCAGCACGATGCCGATCGACAGCAGCAGGAACCACCATTCATAGGGGCGCCGGGTCCGCGCATAGCCGATGAAATCGCGGATCGCGTGCAGGGGCGAGAACAGGCGAAGCAGACTCATGATGCTGCCCAAGATAGGCGGATGCAGCCCGCTTCGCCAGTGGCCAAGCCCCCCCGCCCCCTATCCGTCCGCGAGGGTGAAGCGCACCGTCATCTCGCGCCAGCTTTCGACCGCTACCCCGTCGCGTGTCGCGGGGCGGAACCGCCAGTGCGACAGGGCGCGACGCCGGGTCGCGACGAAGAAGGCGTCGCTGGTCGCGCTGACCTGCTCCACCGCAGTGACCCGCCCGTCGGTGCCGATCCGCACCCGGACGACGACCACCCCGTCACGCCCCAGATTGCGCTCGAACGGCGGATAATCGGGCTGGAAACCGGCGCGGTAGCGCGGGTCGACGCTGGCGTCGGTCAGGACCGGCGGCGCGGGGGTGGCGACCGGCGCGCGCTCGCCCGCTCCCAGCCCCTCGCCCATGCTGACCGGCGCGATCTGGAGCGGGGGGCTGGGCGGAAAGACCGGTGTGCTCTCGATGCCCGGCCCCGGACGGGGGGTCGTCGCGGGCGGGAAATAGGGCAGTTGCTGCGGGGCCGGATCGGCGACGCTGCGGGGCGCGGGCGGCGGCGGGGTGACGGGTTCGGGCGGCGGCGGATCGACGGGGATGTTCACCGCCTCGAACGGTTTCCATGGTTCGCGAAACACGGTCGTCGTCGCCATCGTCGTCAGCAGCGCCAGTGCCGCGCCGTTGATCGCGATCGCCACGCCCAGCCCGGTCGGGCTGAGGCCTTGTCTTCCCAGATATGCCATTGCGTCCGCTCCTCGATATCGTCTCCCGGCCATGATCGGCATGGCGCAGGAGATACCCGTTCGAGCGGCGTGTAAAGCTGCCGTGCGCGTCAGGCCCAATATCCGATCCGCTCAGGCGGATGCGGTGCCGGCCCGCTCCCTCACCCGGCCACCCACGCAAGTATCCTGATGGGTGGCCGGGTGGGGGAGCGGGCCGGCACCGCCCTGATCCAGCCTCGCTGGATCAGACCCGAAGCCGCGCCACCGCCCGTTCGCGCCCGATCAGCGGCAGCAGCGCGCCCATGTCCGGGCCATGTTCCCGCCCCGTCAGCGCGAGGCGCAGCGGCAGGAACAGCGCCTTGCCCTTGCGCCCGGTCGCCGCCTTCAGCGCGGCGGTCAGTTCCGCCCACGGCGATTCCCACGGCACGGACTCCGCGATGTCGGCGGCGGCATCGAGGAACGCCCGGTCCGCCGGGTCGACCGGCGCGGCGTCGGGCGTGCCGGTCACGACCTGCCACCAGTCGGCGGCATCGGCGACGCGATCGAGATTGCCGCGCACCGCTTCCCACGCCGCCGCGTCCATGTCGGCGGGCAGCGCATGGCGTACCCGCCCGAACGGCAGCTGGTGGACGATCCGCGCATTCAACTGCGCCAGCTCGCCCTCGTCGAACCGCGCGGGCGCGCGACCGAAGCGGGCGAAGTCGAAGCCGTCGACCAGCGCCTGCCGATCGACCATCGGTTCCACGGGATCGCTGGTGCCGAGCCGCGCCAGCAGCGCGACGATCGCCTCCGGCTCGATGCCTTCGTCGCGGAAATGATCGATCCCGAGCGAGCCGAGCCGCTTCGACAGCTTGCCCTCGGCGCCGGTCAGCAACGCCTCGTGCGCGAAGGCGGGCGGGGTCGCGCCCATCGCGGCGAACATCTGCATCTGCGTCGCGGTGTTGGACACATGATCCTCGCCGCGCACGACATGGGTGACGCCCATGTCCACATCGTCGATGATCGAGGGGAGCAGATAGAGCCACGACCCGTCCGCGCGGCGGATCACCGGATCGGACAGCAGCGCCCCGTCGAAGCGCTGCGGCCCCCGGATCAGGTCGTCCCAGACGATCGGTTCGGCGTCGAGCCGGAAGCGCCAGTGCGGGCGCCGCCCCTCGCCCTCCAGCCGCACGCGATCCTCGGGCGTCAGCTTCAACGCCGCGCGATCATATACCGGCGGCAGGCCGCGCCCGGCGAGAATCTTGCGCCGCAGGTCGAGTTCCTCGGGCGTCTCATAGGCCGGATAGATGCGGCCCGCCGCGACCATGTCGGCGAACACCGCCTCATAGCGGTCGAACCGCGCCGACTGGCGTTCCTCGCCGTCGGGCGTCAGACCCAGCCAAGCGAGATCGGCACGGATCGCGTCCACGAACCGCTCCTCGCTGCGGGCACCATCGGTATCGTCGATCCGCAGCAGGAACCGCCCGCCGTGCCTTTGCGCGAACAGCCAGTTGTGGAGTGCGGCGCGCAGGTTGCCGATGTGCAGCGTGCCGGTGGGACTGGGGGCGAAGCGGGTGACGATCATGGCGTCGCCTGTAGGGAGCCGTCGCGCCAGCGGCAACCGCATCAGCGGCGCGGCAGTCCGGCATCGGTCAGTATCGTCTCCACCTGCGCAAGTTGCCCTGGCGCGAACGCATGAAGCGGTATGAAATAGGCGAGCAGATCATTGCTGTAGAGTAGCAGCGCGTCCCGCCCGGTATGCCAATACACCAGCTCGTTCCACGGCAGCGCAATATCCGCGCGCACGCTTCGCTGGCGGAACCCGGTCGCATCCAGCGTAGTGCGGTGTTCGTGGTGCAGCGTGCGCTGTTGCGCAAACAGGCGGCGCGCGCGACGCGGCAACAACAGGCGGTTGATGCCGATGCAGGCTGCCAGCCCGGCTAGCCCGCTCACCACACCGCCGCCTGCCGCGACCAGCGCCGTGGGCCAGCGCTCGCCCAGCGCCAGCAGCACGACCAGCAACGCCGCCCCGACCACCGCGACCAGCAGCGCCATACGCCCCCAGAACCGACGCGACCGCAGCGAACGCGCGAACATCGTGCGCTGGACCGCGACATAGTCCGCTGCCGTCGGCGTGAACACGACCTCGACCATCCCAGTCATCCCTTCGCGTCACATGGGTTTCACAATCCGTCCGCGCCCTCTATGGCGCGCGCATCCTTTTTCATCATGGACGGGCGCACCCATGAAGCTGCTGGCGGGCAATTCCAACCTTCCCCTGTCGACCGCGATCGCGGACTATCTCGAAATCCCGCTGACCAAGGCGAGCGTGCGGCGCTTCGCCGACGAGGAAATCTTCGTCGAGGTGCTGGAGAACGTCCGCGGCGAGGACGTGTTCGTCGTCCAGTCGACCAGCTATCCGGTCAACGACAATCTGATGGAGATGCTCATCATGATCGACGCGCTGAAGCGCGCGTCGGCGCGGCGCATCACCGCCGTGATCCCCTATTTCGGCTATGCGCGACAGGACCGGAAACCCGGCCCGCGCACGCCGATCTCGGCCAAGCTGGTCGCCAACATCGTGACCGAGGCGGGGGCCGACCGCGTGCTGTGCGTCGATCTCCATGCCGGGCAAATCCAGGGCTTCTTCGATATCCCGACCGACAATCTCTATGCCGCGCCGGTGATGTCGGAGGACATCAAGACCCGCTTCGGCGAGCATAACCTGATGGTCGTCTCGCCCGACGTCGGCGGCGTGGTGCGCGCGCGCAGCCTCGCCAAGCGGCTCCACAACGCTCCGCTGGCCATCGTCGACAAGCGGCGCGAGCGTGCGGGCGAATCGGAAGTGATGAACATCATCGGCGATGTCGAGGGGCGCTTCTGCGTGCTGATCGACGATATCGTCGATTCGGCGGGCACGCTGTGCAACGCGGCGGCGGCGCTGAAGGCGGCGGGCGCGGTCGGCGTGGTCGCCTATTGCACCCACGGCGTGCTCTCGGGCGGCGCGGTGGCGCGGGTCGAGGCGTCGGCGCTGGAGGAACTGGTCATCACCGATTCGATCGGCAACCACGACGTGATCGCGCAGGGGACCAAGATCCGCCACCTGACCATCGCCCCGCTGCTGGCCGAGGCGATCCGCCGCATCGCCGACGAATCGTCGGTGTCGAGCCTGTTCGACTGATATGCGAACCGCCGCCGGAGGATGCTCCGGCGGCGATGCTGCCTCAGCGGCGATAGCCGGGGCGGTTGTTGCGGTCGTTCTTGTCGACCCGCACCTTGTACGACAGCGCGTCGAAGCGGCGCTGCAGGTCGCGGCGCTCGGCCAGCGACAGGCCGTTCGAGCGGCGGTAGCGCTGTTCGAGGCTGGCGATCTGGCGGAATTCGGCGCGCAGGTTCACCGCCTCGCGACGGCTCAGCGCGCCGCTGCGGATGCCCTGGTCGATGCGCCGCTCGATCTGCGCCTGACGCTGGTTGATCGACTGCCAGCCCGGCTGCGCGGCGGCGGGAAGCGCGGTGGCGGCGACGCCGGCGGCGGCCAGGATCATTGCGAACTTCTTCATCGGTTTCCTCCTCTTGGGTGACAGGGAAGGTAGGAAACCCGTGTCGCGCATGTTTGTCGCAAGTGCCGGAAAACTGTGTCGAACTGTCGCAACCATACGCGGTTCGTTCAGCTTTTCGGCATTCCGGTCCATCCGAACCGCTTACCCGTTCGTCCCGAGCGAAGTCGAGGGACGTGCCGCAAACGCCGCGCACCGTGTCTCGACTTCGCTCGACACGAACGGTTGCCGGACAGGGGGAGGCGGGCAGTGGAACCCGCTACAGCGCGCTCGTCAGGCGGCAGATGTCGGGGCGGATGTCGCCGTCGCGCGCCGTCGGCCCACGCAGCTCGAACAGCAGGTTGGCGGGCTTGCCGCGCACCTGCCGCGGCCACGGCGTCAGTCCCGCGCCCGACGGATCGCCGCTCTTCGCGAAGGCGACCCAATAGTCGAGCATCGACACCGGCCCGGCGGGCCGCATCCCGAACACGAACGGGATTTCGGCGGCATGGGTCGTCGGCCCCGCCCCCCCGTCGCCCGCGATGTCAAATTCGTAGCGCCATACCGGCCAGCCGCGCGCGGCGAGCAACGTCGCCAGATTGTTCGCCGGGCAGCGGAAGGTGGCATCGGTCGCGATCTGCTGTTCGCGCGTGCCGAGCCGGGGATGCGGCGCATCGTCGGGCTGGTCGAGACGGTAGAAGCCGCGCGCGCTTTCCGCATTAGCCCCGAACGAGAGGTCGACGAAGCCGTCGCGCGCCGCGCGCCCGCCGGGCAGGTCGAGCTCGAGCATGTTGCTGCCGATGATGACCGGCTTGCGCGGGGCGGTGACGAACAGCTTGTCGGGGCTGTCGGGCAGCACCGCGCCGTCGATCGTCGTGCGCAGATAGAGATAGTCGTCGGCGGTCAGCTTCGCATCGTGCAGCTTCAGGTCGGCGGCGAGCAGCGCATTGGCCGACGCCCCCCGCAAACCCGCCGTACCTTGCGTGCCCAGCAGCGAATCGAGCTGGTCGCCGATGCGGAACGCCTCTTTCAGCGGTCGCCACGGCAGGCCGAAGCCCGGCGTACCCGATTCCATCGCCGCCTTGGCGAACAGCCCGCGCGCCAGCGGCGAAGCGAGCAGCAGCGATACGTCCTGCGACCCCGCGCTCTCGCCCGCGATGGTCACATTGTCGGGATCGCCGCCGAACTTGGCGATATTGTCGCGGACCCAGCGCAGCGCCGCGATCTGGTCCATCAGGCCGTAGTTGCCGCTGTTGCCGCCCGCCTCTGCGGCCAGCGCCCGGTGGGGCAGGAAACCGAAGATGCCGAGGCGATACTGGAGCGCGACGACCACCACCCCCTTCGCCACCATCGGCGCATAGACCATGCCGTCGCCCGATCCAGCGCGGTTGCTGCCGCCGTGGATCCACACCACTACCGGGGCCTTGCCGGTCATCGACGGCGTGCCGACGTCCAGCGTCAGGCAATCCTCGCTCGCGCGGACATGATGCGCGCGGTTCCAGCCATAGTCGTTCTGGAGGCAGGCGGGCGGCTGCGCAGTCGCAGGGCGGATGCCGGTCCATTCGACCACCGGCTGCGGCTCGCGCCAGCGATTGGCCCCGAGCGGCGGCGCGGCATAGGGCAGGCCGCGAAAGATCGTGCGGTCGGGGAGCACCTGCCCCTCGACGATCCCGCCCGACACCGACACGCGGGGCGGGACGGGCGCGGCGGCAGGCGGCACCTGTTGCGCGACGACCGCCACCGCGGCGAGCGCCGCGAGCCCGAGGGAAACACCGATGAATCGTCCGCCGGTCACGCTGCGTCCCCTTCGTCTGCCCGGCTTCGACCGGTTCGCCCGCGATGTGCGGCATCCGGCATCGGCGGGCAAGCCCGCGCGGCCGGATCAGCCGCGCGGATGCCCGCCGCTCACTTCCTGCAGGGCAAGGTCACGTCCGCCGTCGTGCCGAGCAGCACGCGGGCGATGCTGACCGTCATGCGTCCGTCGGTCGACAGCACGAACGGCGTATCGACCGTGCCCATGTTCACATTGCCTGCGAAGCATTTCAGCGGCACGCCGACCGTCTTCCACTGGCCCGCCGGCAGCAGGTCGAGCTGGCCGAGCGGCACGGTGCTGCCGCCCGCACCGGTGCGGATGCCGAGGGTGACGGGCCGGGTCGGCGCGGCATCGACGCGCATCGTCGCCAGTAGCATCACGTCGCCGTTGGTCTGGCGCAGCAGGTCGACCGGCGACTGGGTGCGCAGCACGATCTCCGCCGGGCCGCTGCCGTCCACCTCGAACCGGCGCGCGCCTTCCTGCACGCCGTAATCGGTGGCGCTCACCTTCACCCGGCCGCCGCCCGACTGGGCGGGCACGGTGGTGACGCGGGTGTTGCCGCCGGTCCCGGCCCCGCCGACCTCCAGCGACCATGCGGTCGCGGGCAGGCCCTTGTCCATGAACACGCCGCCCGAATCGGCTTCGGTCACGCGCGGGTCCTCGCTCAGCACCGGCACCGTCGTGCGGCTCGCCCCCGACAGGCCATAGCCGAGCGGAAACTGGGTCGGGCCGGTCGCGTCCGCCGTGGCGGGCCATGCGAAGGACAGCTTGCCGGTGAAATCGCGACGCACCTTGCCGTCGGGCGCGCGGAACAGCACGTCGGACACGCCCTCGCCCTCCGACCCCGGCAGCCATGCGACGACGAAGGCGTCGGCGGCGTTGATCGCCGGGTTCACGAACAGCGGACGCCCGGTCAGCATCACCGCGACGACCGGAATCCCCTGCGCCTTCAGCTTCTTCATCGTCTCGATCGGCGCGCGCTGCTCCGGGCGGAGCTGGAGCGATTTGATATCGCCCTGGAACTCGGCGTATTGCGTCTCGCCGAACACCACGATCGCGACGTCAGGCTTCGCACCGGTGAAGCTGCCGGTCGGCGACAGCATCGCGCTGCCCCCCGCCGCCTTCACCGCGCCGTCGATCCCCTTGTAGATCGAGGTCGCGCCGGGGAAATATTTGGGGTCGATGCCCGTCCCCTGCCACGTCAGTGTCCAGCCGCCCGACTGGCGCGCCACGTCATCCGCGCCGTCACCCGCCACCAGCACCCGCGCGCCGGGCTTGAGCGGCAGCAGCGAGCCGTTGTTCTTGAGCAGCACCAGCGACTTGGCCACCGCCTCGCGCGCGATGGCGCGGTGCTCCGGGCTGCCGAGCAGGTCGAACCTGCCCGACAGCGCCCGGGTCGAGGGCTTGCCCACGTCGAACAGCCCGGCGCGCAGCTTGACGCGCAGAATATTGGCCACCGCATCGTCCAGGCGCGCCATCGGCACCTCGCCCGACTTCACCTGCCGCACGAGGCTTTCCCACATCGGCTTCCAGCTGTCGGGCGCCATATACATGTCGAGCCCGGCGTTGATCGCGCGCGGGCAGCTGGCGTTGGTGCAGCCCGCGACCTGGCCATGCGCGTTCCAGTCGCTGACGATGAACCCGCCGAAGCCCATGCGCTTCTTCAGCACATCGGTCATCAGCCCCTTGTGGCCGGTGATCTTCTCGCCGTTCCAGCTCGAAAAGCTGGCCATGACGGTCTGCACGCCCGCGTCGATCGCCGCGACATAGGGGGTGCCGTGGATGTCGCGCAGCGTGGTTTCGGGGATCTTCGCGTCGCCCTGATCCTGCCCGCCGAAGGTGCCGCCGTCGGCGAGGAAATGCTTGGTCGAGGCGAGGACATACGGACCCTTCAGCTGACCCGTAGAGCCCGGCGCGCCCTGCAACCCCTCGATGAACTGGGTGACATAGCTCGCCACCAGCTTCGGATCGGACGAATAGCCCTCGTATGCGCGGCCCCAGCGCAGGTCCTGCGGCACGGTGATGGTGGGGGCGAAGGTCCATTCGATGCCGGTCGCGCGGATTTCCGCCGCCGTCGCCTGCGCGATCTTCCGCATCAGCGCCGGGTCGCGCATCGCGCCCAGCCCGACATTGTGCGGGAACAGCGTCGCGCCGACGATGTTGCTGTGGCCGTGCACCGCGTCGGTGCCCCAGATCACCGGAATGCCGACGCCGCCGTCCGACGTATCGACCGACGCTTCATAGAAGCGGTCGGCGAGCTTCAGCCATTCGGCGGCGGGAGCGAACTCGTCGTTGTTCGGGGCGGAATTGCCGCCGTTGAGCACCGAGCCGAGGTGATAGCGCTTCACGTCCGCGGGTGTCAGGCTGGCGATGTCGCCCTGGATCACCTGCCCCACCTTTTCCTCGACCGTCATCCGCTTGATGAGGTCGGCGATGCGCGCTTCCATCGCCGCATCGGTCCTGTACGGCCAGTTGGCGCGCGGCCAGATCTCGGGATGCGCGGTGGCGGCGGGCGGCGGTGCGGGCACGGTCTGCGCCCCTGCGGGCAGCGCCCCGCCGAAAGCGGCCATGGCGGTGCACATCAGGAACATTCTGGCCGGTGTCATCGCATCACTCTCCCTGGGGACCGCCCGCTGTCGTTCCGGGGCGCTGGCCGGTGGATCGCTAAAATAGACAGCGTTGTCAATCTCGAACTGCGGTGATGGTGGAACGCGCTGCCGTCCGCCTATTTACGATTTCATATTTGCTTTTTCGCTGCATTGCTGCAACGCTGCCGGGTATCGAGGGCAGACGTTTTTCAGGGGTGGGGATGACGATGGACACCGGCACGCAGTCGGACGGCAGCGGCGTGCCGTTCGCCGGGATCGAACTGGGCGGCACCAAATGCGTCTGCACGCTGGGATTCGGCCCGGGGGCGATCCTGGCGCAGGAAACCGTCCCCACGACCCATCCCGACGAGACGCTGCCCGCGATCGCCGCCATCCTGCGCCGCTGGCGGGATACGCACGGCTTCGGCGCGCTCGGCATTGCCAGCTTCGGGCCGGTCGATCTCGATCCCGCCTCGCCGACCTGGGGGCACATCCTCGCCACGACCAAGCCCGGCTGGCCGATGGCCGATGTCGCCGGACGGCTGACCGCCGGGTTCGACGTGCCCGTGGCGTTCGACACCGACGTGAACGGCGCGGCCTTCGCCGAGACGCGCTGGGGGTCGGGCAAGGGTCTGGACGACTTCGCCTATGTCACCATCGGCACCGGGGTCGGCGTGGGGCTGCTGGTCAACGGCGCGCCCACGCGCGGGATCGGCCATGCCGAGATCGGCCATCTGCGCGTGCCGCGGCTGCCGGGCGACACGCTGCCCAGCGGCTGCCCGTTCCACGACGATTGTGTCGAGGGACTGGCATCGGGCACCGGCATCAAGGCGGCGCTGGGTGACGTGCATGTCTCGACCATCCCCGCCGATCATCCGGTCTGGGACCGGGTCGTGTCGGCGATCGTCGCCATGTGCCATGCGATGGTGGCGACGACGGGTCCGAAGCGGATCGCGATCGGCGGCGGGGTGATGAACAAGCAGCCGCACCTGCTGCCCCGGATCGAACCGGCGCTCAGGGCCAGCATCAACGGCTATCTGCCGCTGCCGACCGCGGGCGGCTATGTCGTCGCCCCGGCGCTCGGCGATCAGGCGGGGCCGCTCGGATCGATCGCGCTGGCACAGCGCGCGCTCGCCGCCGCGTGAAGCGTGGCGGGGGCGCGCAGCCCCCGCCCGCCCGGATCAGTGCAGGCTCTTCGCCGAGGCGATGTTGCGCACGCCCGTCCGCCCCGCCGCCACCGCAAAGGCGCACAGCAGCGCATAGCAGATCGCGGGCACCACAAAGGCGAAGCCATGGCTGGTTGCGCCCGACACGAGCCCCACGATCAGCGGGATCACCGCCCCCCCGACGATCGCGGTGCACAGCAGCCCGGAGGTCGCCGCCTCGCTCGCGGTCGAGCGTTCGAGGGTCAGCGTGAAGATCACCGGGAACATGATCGAGTTGAACAGCCCGATCGAGAGCGCGACGAACCCCGCCGTCACCCCGCCGACGAACGCGACATAGAGACACATCGCCACCGCGATCGCGGTGAACAGCGTCATCAGCCGGTGCGCCTTCACCTTGGAGAGCAGCACCGATCCGATCGCGCGGCCGACCATCGCCCCGCCCCAGTAGAAGGCGACCGCCTTGCCCGCTTCCTGGAGCGACACGCCCGGCACCCCGTCGTCGCCCATCGCGAAGCCGAGCAGCGGCACGCCGAACGCGGCGTTGGAGGTGCCCCATACGGTATCCGCGTTGAGGAACAGCGCCATCTGCGTCCCGATCGCGACTTCCGCACCGACATAGATGAAGATCGCCGACGCGCCGAGCAGCGCCCATTTCGACGCGAACGCTTCGCTGAGCAGCGTGCCTGCCGAGGGGACGGCGGCGGGTGTCGCGGGCACCGCCGCCGACACCACCTTGCGGCTGAGGAAGAAGAACAGCGCCAGCGCCGCGATCAGCCCGGCGATCCAGAAATAGGCCCGGTCGATGCCCGCCAGCGCGCCCGCACGCACCGCGTCGGTCAATACCGTGCCGTCCTTCACCTCGACCCCTTCGAGGAACAGGCTGGCGCCGAGCAGCGGCCCGAGGAAGGTGCCGAACGAATTGAACGTCTGGCTGAGCGTCAGGCGGAAGTGGCTGAGCTTCGGATCGCCGAGCGCCGCCGCCAGCGGATTGGCCGCGACCTGCAACACGGTGATCCCGGCCGCGAGGATGAACAGCCCGGCCAGCACCAGCGGGAACACCGCGAGGTTCGCCGCGACCAGCATCGTCAGGCAGCCGACGACCATCGTCACCAGCGCGAACAGGATCGAGGGCACCGCCTTCAGCCGCGCCAGCAGGATCGCGGCGGGCATCGAGATCAGCCCATAGGCGAGGAAGAACGCCGTCGCCGCGAACTGCGCCTCGAAGTCGGACAGGGTGAAGATGCCCTTCACCGCCGCGACCAGCGGATCGATCAGCGAGGTGATGAACCCCCATGCGAAGAACAATGTGGTGACGGCGGCGAACGCCAGCCCCGTGGTGGCGGAACCCGCCTGTTTGACAGCCAACCGGCCTCTCCCTTGTCCGACAAATTAAACTTTCATTTTATCTTATTCGCTGTCGGGCAAGCGGGATAGAGGCTATCGACGTGCGTCCAGCATCGCGACGATATCGGCGGCGAGTGCCGAGAGGGTGTCGTCGCGCGCGCCCATCACGACGATGCGGTCGCCCGTCCGCGCCTGCGCCGCCAGATGCGCGGCGGCGGCGGCGCGATCGGGGATGTGCCGCGCGGGTGCGCCGATGACGGTCAGGTCGGCGACGATGTCGGCGCTGGTGACTTCCCGCTTGACCGTGCCGCCGCGATAGACCGGATCGGGCAGCACCAGCAGGTCGTCCGGCGCCAGATCGCGCGCGAACATCGCCACCAGTTCGCGGCGCATGACCCGGAGCGGGCCATAGCCGTGCGGCTGGAACAGCAGCAGCAGTCGGCCCGGCTGGCTGCGCAGCGTGGCGATGGTGGCGGCGATCTTGTCGGGGTTGTGGCCGAAATCGTCGAGGACGGTGACGCCCCCCGCCTCCCCCACCCGCTCGAACCGGCGCTTCAGCCCCACGAACCCGGCGATCGCCTGCACCGCATCGCCGAGCGGCACCCCCGCCGCCGCGACCGCGCCCAGCGCCGCCAGCGCATTGGCGATGTTGTGCCGCCCCGGCACCGCCAGCCGCACGGCATGCGTGCCGTCCTTCGTGACGAGGGTGAAGCGGCTGGCATAGGGCTCCAGTACCGGATCGGTCGCGACCAGATCGGCCTCGCCCTCCACCGCGAAGGTCGTCCGCCGCTCGGCCGGGATCGCC
This sequence comes from Sphingomonas silueang, assembly GCF_040049155.1. Taxonomy (NCBI): domain Bacteria; kingdom Pseudomonadati; phylum Pseudomonadota; class Alphaproteobacteria; order Sphingomonadales; family Sphingomonadaceae; genus Sphingomonas; species Sphingomonas silueang. The sequence goes on along the minus strand of NZ_JBDZDK010000004.1, from coordinate 162,701 downwards.
GCCGCCAGCGCCGCCGCCTCGCCGTCACCGATGTTGACGACCGTGTGGCGGGCGCGATCCGCGAAGCCGCCGAACAGCGCGCGCAGCTCGTCCAGCGTCTTGTGGTCGAGGCTGACGTTGTTCAGCACCGCCACCGACGGTCGGTAGAAGGCGATCGACCCGTCGCTCTCATCCACCTCGCTGACGAAGGCGTCGCCGGCCCCGACCAGCGCGCTGGCGAAGGGGCGGTCGGGGGCGACCAAATTCTTCATCACCGCGCCGTTCATGACGGTGGGATCGCGGCCCAGCATATGGAGGATATGCGCGATCATGCCGGTGACGGTCGACTTGCCGCTGGTGCCGGCGACGCCGATCGGGAGTGCGGCGGCATTGAACAGCTCGGCGAGCAGTTCGGCGCGGCCCATCCGCCTTGCCCCCACCCGATCCGCGGCGACGACATCGGCGACGGTCGGCTCGATCGCGGCGGAGGCGACGACGATCTGGTCGGCCGATACGATGCCGCTGCCGTCCTGCGGGAACAGCGCGATGCCCGCGGCGCGCAGCGCATCGAACTTGGCCGGGAGCGTCGCCTGGTCGAGGCTGCGGTCCGAACCGGCGACGGTCGCGCCGCGCCCGGCGAGGATGAGCGCGAGGGGCAGCATGCCCGAACCGCCGATGCCGACGAGGAAGAAGGATTTGCCGTGGAGCATCGTGCGGCGCTATCGCCATGGGCTCAACGAGGCAAGCGGGGTTGCGGACATGCGGATCGGGGTCGTCGCACCGGCGCGGCGGGTGGACGAGGAACAGATGGCGCGCACGCAGGGCTATGCGGCGCTGACCTGGCCCACGCTCGACCTCGTGGTGCACCCGCAATGCTTCCTCGATGCCGGGCATTTCGCGGGCACCGACGAACAGCGCGCCGCCGCCTTCCTCGAATTCGCCAACGATCCCGGCTTCGACGCGATCTGGTTCGCGCGCGGCGGATACGGATCGAACCGCATCCTGAGCACCGTCATGCCGCAGCTGAACCGGGCGGCGGCGAACAAGGCCTATGTCGGCTTTTCCGACATGGGGTTCCTGCTCGGCGCGCTCTATGCCCGGCGGATCGGGCGACCGGTGCACGGGCCGATGGCGGCGCAGGTCGGCAAGGCGGGCGGCACCAACAGCGCGGCGCGATCGCTGGCATGGCTGGTGGAGGGCGACCGGCGGGTGCTCGCCCCCGAACTGGACGGGCGCCCGACCGTGGCGTTCAACCTCGTCATCCTGTGTTCGCTGGTCGGCACGCCGTGGCTGCCCGACCTGACCGACCATGTGGTGATGGTGGAGGAGGTCGGCGAGGATCTCTACCGGCTCGACCGGCTGTTCTTCCAGCTGGCGGCGTCCACGCAGTTGAAGGGGATCGCGGGGCTACGGCTGGGTGCCGTCACCGATCGCAGCGCCGACGACACGGGCTTCGGCGAGAGCGAGGAACAGATCGTCACCCGCTGGGCGCGCGAGATGGGCGTGCCCTATCTGGGGCGGGCGACGATCGGCCATTATGCGGCGAACATGGTGGTGCCGTTCGGGGTGGCTTGAGCGGCGCTACCAGTTGGCGGGTTTGTGAATCGTGTCTGTCGCGGTGACGACCGGATCGGGCAGTTGCGAACCGGCCAGCAGATGCACACGCGGTTCGATCCGGAAATCCGCCAGTGCCTTCAGCTCGATGCTGCCACGCGGTCGGGGCGGGACCAGCCCGATCACTGTGCCGCAGTCCTGCTTCGCGATACGAATCGGGGTCAGCAGGTCGGAATCATTCGAGACGATGACCGCACAATCGCAATGGCCGCGATAGGCGTCCCGCAGCAGATGTGCCGCAAGGTTGACGTCCGATCCCTTCTCTTCGCTCTTGTAGGTCCATGCCCTCATCGGCTGCCCCGTCGGGTCGAGCCGGAGGACCGGTTGTCCGCCCGAGCGTCGATAGCGGCCCGTGTCGGGATCGGTTTCGACGAGCACCTGATTGACCACCGAACTCATGAAGGTGCCGAGATGCACTTCGACACGCGCCAGCGATCGCAGCGCCTGAAGATAGGCGAACTGGCGGGTCGGCTGGTCGGGATCCTGCGGGCGGGCATCGACCTGCGCGGTGAAATAATGGATTTTCGTGACGCTGTTGCGCGGCAGAAGCTGGTCGCACCAACGCTCCAGATCGAGCCATTTGTACGGCGTGCCCTTCAGCAGCCCGTAATAGAGGTTGAACCCGTCGATATAGACGTGGGTGTTCAAGGCATCCGCCCTACAAAGAGCAACGGCGGGCTTTTGGCCCGCCGTGCGCCCGACGGCCGAAGCCATCGGGGGAGTTATGTTTCAGGTATACCGGAAACATGCGAATTTCAACACCCCCCTACTCCCCGAACGTCCGCGGCGCCGGGCTGACCGTTACCGCCCCCCCGGTGCGCACCTCCTGCACCTCCAGCGCGCGTTCGGCCACGCCGTCGCGCCCGAAGCGGAATGCGCCGTCCAGCCCCGCAAAGCCGTCCTCTGCGCGCAGGCGGCTTTCGGGGAAGTCGCGCCCGACCGGCCAGTCGCGCGCGATGCGGATCGTCAGCAGCACCGAATCATACCCCAGGCTGGCGAGGCGATAGGGCGCGGCGTTGAAGCGCGCGCGGTACTTGGTCGCGAACTGGCGGTAGAGGGTGTTCGACACGCTGGCATACCACGCACCGTTCAGCGCGGGCATCGACCCGAGCCCCGTCTCGGTGTTCCACAATTCGGTGCCGAGCAGCTTCGCGCCCTTGCTCGCCCCCCGCCGGATCGCGGGAACGGCCAGCGCGGCGGTGCCCGCCTGGTCGGCGATCAGCACCGCCTCATAGGGCGAGGTGCGCGACAGGCGGGTGACGGCGGCGGCGATCTGCCCCTGCCCCCGGTCATAGGTCTGGAGCGACACGACCTGCCCGCCCGCCTGTTCGACCGCACGCAGGAAGCTGGTCGAGGCACGCTGGCCATAGACGCCCGCGGGCACCAGCCCGGCGAAACGGCTGATGCCGCTGCTACGGGCATATTCCACCACCCGCTCGATCGACTGGGCCGGGGTATAGCCGAGCAGATAGGTGCCGTTCCCCGCGACCGACACGTCGTTGGAATAGCTGACGACCGGCACCTTCGCGTCGCGGGCGATCGGCGCGACGGCGCGCACGTCGTCGGCCAGCAGGGGGCCGAGGATCAGGCGGTTGCCTTCCGCGATGGCGCGGCTGGCGGCGGCGGCGGCGCCGAGCGCGGTGTCATAGGTGGTGATGCGCACCCGCTCGCTGCGCGAATCGAGCAACGCCAGCTGCGTCGCATTGGCGATCGAGCGCCCGACCCCGCCGTTGGGGCCGGTCATCGGCACCAGCAGTGCGACGCGGTGGCGCTGGGTATCCGCCGGGATGCCCCCGGTGATCGGATCGGGCCGGGTCGGCTGCGGGCGGGTGACGGGCGGCGGCGCCTGTTCCACCGGCCCCCGCGGCACGATGCCGCTGCAGGCGGACAGGAGTGCCGCGCCGAGCACGGCGATCCCGCGCGCGAGGTGGTGACGCCATTGCGGGCGGGCGGTCGTGTCTGCCATGGAATATCCTGATGACCGAAAAACTTGCCCCCGGCCTCTACATCGTCGCGACCCCGATCGGCAATCTCACAGACCTGTCGCCGCGCGCCGCCGATATCCTGTCGCGCGCCGACGTGATCGCGGTGGAGGACAGCCGGGTGACGGCGGGGCTGCTGCGCCATATCGGGGTCAGGCGGCCGATGATCCCGTATCACGATCACAATGCGGAAGGGATGCGGCCGGGCCTGATCGCGCGGATGGCGTCGGAAGCGGTGGCGCTGGTGTCGGACGCGGGCACGCCGCTGATCTCCGATCCGGGCTACAAGCTGGTGCGCGACGCGCGCGGGGCGGGCCATGCGGTGGTGACGATTCCGGGGCCGTGCGCGGCGGTGGCGGCGCTGACGCTGGCGGGCCTGCCGACCGACCGCTTCCTGTTCGCCGGATTCCTGCCGCCCAAGGCGCATGCCCGCGCCGAGGCGATCGCCGAGATCGCCGCGGTGCGCGCCACGCTGGTGTTCTACGAGAGCGGGCCGCGCCTTGCCGCCACCCTCGCCGCACTGGCCGAGGGGCTGGGCGACCGCGAGGCGGGCGTCGCGCGCGAGATCACCAAGCGGTTCGAGGAATGCGTGACCGACACGCTGTCGGCGCTGGCCGCGCGCTATGCCGATGCGCCGCCCAAGGGCGAGATCGTGATCGTCGTCGCCCCTCCCGGTGCGCCACCGCCCGCGACGCAAGAGGACGGCGAGGCGGCGCTGCGCGAGGCGCTGACCCGGCTGCCCGCGTCGAAGGCGGCGGGGGAAGTGGCCAAGGCGCTGGGGCTGGACCGCAAGGAACTCTACGCGCGGGCGCTGGCGATGAAGGGCGAATGAGGCGACCACGCTCCACCGCGTCGCGCATCGCCGCCGATGCCGCCGGACGGCAGGGCGAGCGCATCGCCGCATGGTGGCTGCGGCTGAAGGGCTGGGAGATCGTCGCGCGCCGGGTCAAGACCAGGGTCGGCGAGGTGGACCTGATCGCGCGGCGTCCGGGTCTGGTGGCGTTCGTCGAGGTGAAGCTGCGGCAGGGCGTAGCCGATCTGGACGTGGCGATCGACGAGCGGCGGCTGGCGCGGGTGGCGGCGGCGGCCGAGGTTCTGGCCCCGGCCTATGCGGCGGGCGGCGAGGACGTGCGGATCGACGTGATCCTGATCGCGCGGCGGGTGCCGCTCCGGCATATCGAGAATGCGTGGGTGGGGTATTAGCACTCGCTCTCTCAGACTAAACTGACGTTCGCCTAGCCTTTTTACGCAGGCATGCCTTCAATCCATCTGCTAGACCCGCAGGCACTGAAGCATCCTCTGCAATTTCTTTAATTTTTTCATAGTCATGCACTATAACAGGAGAGCCTTGCCTTTCGATCTCCTTCAATTTTTTTTTGGTACCATGCCCGATAACACCAGAAGTAGTAATCAGAACCTTGTCGGACCTACCACCGTACGCCTCTTCGTTTCGAGCAGCCGCCTCATTTAGGTTGTCGACATCACGGCGCGGCAAATTCCGCTGCTGCCGATAGAACTTTGCCTCTACCGTCAAAATGTTACCGGTTACTACGTTTCTATAAACCCCGTCATCTCCACCTTGATTGCTCGCACCGCGAATCTTTACCAAGTCAGGGTCTAGCTCGACAATTTCGCGTGCTAGCTGCTCAAAATCCGAATCAGTGGGATCGAAATCAGGATCGTATCTAGACATTATGCCACTTTCACATCGTAATAGCGGTAGAATTTGATTGCCAAAATATAGGTTAACGGGCGATTTGGGGAGGGTCGCAAGCAAATGCAATGATAAACCAAGTTGTGCGTCGTCTGCTCTCACCCGAACCCCGGCACCTCCGGCGGAATCGCGGCGTTGCGCCAGCGTTCCACCGGGATCGCCTGTATCCCCGCTTCCGTCTTGACCCGTTCGATCAGCGTCGCGCCCTGCTGCACCGTGCCGCCGATCGTCGCGCGGGTGCGGACCCAATAGTGGTTCGACTGGAAGCCGGTGCCCGCGGGCACGGTCACGTCCTCGCGCGCAAGGTCTTCCTTCGACAGATAGCCCTGCCGGTTGCGCACCGCGAGCAGGCGCGGGACCTTGTCCGGCTCGAACAGCACGCCCAGCAGTTCGGGCGTCGCCGCGTTGAGGTTGACCGGCGTGTCGCCGGGCAGCGCCGTCACCATCCGCGCCAGCAGCGCCGCCTTGTCGGGCGGCAGGAACGCACCCAGCGGGCGCAGGTCCTGCACCGGCCCCCGCTCGCGGATCAGCGCGATCGCCGCCACCCCCTGTTCGTCGGTGAGGCCCGCCGCGCGGGCGATGCGCAGGAACACCAGCTGCGGGATCGGGTCCTCGCCGCGCCGCACCGAATTGACGTTGAACCGCCCCTGCGCATCGGCGAGCGCGAGGTCGAACCGCCCGCCCTCGATCGCGATGCCGTCCTCGGCCAGCGCGCCCCAGGGTTCGCCGGGATAGTCGGCCTCGGGCGCGATGCGTGCGTCGCGTTGCAGCGCGACCAGCGCCGACAGCTCGCCGCCGCGCACCACCGCCAGCGCCCGCGCCGCCTCCCGCGCGCGGATCGAGCGGTCGAGCGCCAGTTCCTCGCGGTTGATCATCAGCAGGACGAGCCCGCTGGCGATGGCGACGAACATCAGCACGTTGACGAGGATCATGCCGCCCTCGCGCTCGGGCGTCGCGGGCCTCACGATGCCTGCGCCGGTTGCGGCAGCGCCACGACGCGGCGCAGCAGCCCGCCGCCGGGGCCGGTGAGTTCCAGCTCCACCGCCACCGCGCGCGGCCAGCCGGTGGCGCGATCCGGCGCGGGCGGCCATGCGGGCAGCCAGCTGCCGTCGAAATAGCGCCAGCGCGCGCCCGCCACCCCGTCCAGCACCAGTTGCGCCCGCCCGTCGACGTCGCGCAGCAGCCGTCCGCCCTCGACGCGATAGGCGACGGTCAGCGCCGGTCCGCCGAACCCCGGTGCGGCGCGCCGGAACCGCAGCCGCGCGCCGTCGCCCGCCAGCGGCCCCGGCGCGATCTGGTCGAGGTCGCTGGCGATCACCACCATCGCCCGCTGCATGTCCGCCACCCGGTCCAGCCGCGCCTCGGTCCGCCCGTCGACGCCGATCACGCTGTCGACCAGCGCGAGGCCCGCCACCGCGATCAGCGCGAACAGGCCGAGCGAGATCATCAGTTCGAGCAGGGTGAAGCCGGATTGGGGGGGTGGGCACATGTCCCGGTGAACAGCGGCGTACCCCCGCGCAGGTGGGGGCCCAGGGTCCGGTGGAACGACGGTCGGCGACTGCGCCCCTGCCCCCCCGCCTGCGCGGGGGTACGATCTGGCTGGGTCGGCGGATTCAGCCATGCGCCCGGACCTGCCCGCCGTTCCGATCATGCCCCGCGGCTCTCGGCCACCTTCTCATATTGCCCGGCCTTCGCCACCAGGATCGCGAAGTCGCGGGCGCAGCTGCCGTCCGAGCGGAAGCGCAACGGGCCGGTGGTGCAATCGAACCCCGCCTCGCGCAGCACCCCCTCGCGGGTCGCGGCGTCGCTTTCCCGCAAGGCCCGCGCGATGAAGGCGGCGTCGTGGCCAAGCGCGGCGATCGCCCCCGGCCGCCCGCCGTTGCGCGCGGCAAAGGCGGTGGCGAAGGTCGCGAAGCGTTCGGGATCGGGGCTGGCGATCCACGCCCCCTCCAGCGCGGCCATCGCCTCCGGGCGATAGTCGAGCGCCTGCATCGTCGCCAGCAACTGCACGCCCGCCGCGCGCGCCCCCTGCGCCGCCGCGAGCGTCGCGGCGCTGCCGCCGGGCACGAACAGCGCATCGGCCTGGATCACGCCGGGGAGCGCCCGCAAGACCTGCACCGACAGGCCGAGGTCGCCTTCCGCCGCCCTGGCCGCAGCGGCGCAACCGCTGCTCCACGCGCCGGCGTCGTCGAGCACCAGCACCCGGCGCACCCCGCGCGACCGGGCATAGCCGAGCAACGCCTGCGTCGCCTGTCCCGGCGTGATGCCGAGCACGAACGCCCCCTGCCCGCGCGCGCCTGCATCGTTGGTCAGCGCCAGCACCGGCACGCGCGCGCCCACCGCCTGCGCCACCGCGCGCGTCTCCGCGGCGGTCAGCGGGCCGAGCAGCAGCCTCGCCCCCGCCTGCACCGCGCCTTGCGCCGCGCGCACCGCCCCTGCGGGCGTGCCGCCGGTGTCGAGGATCCGAAGCGCCGCCACATCCGTTTCCGCAAGCGTCGCCGCATCGGCTATGCTACGGCCCAGCGCGCTCCGCTCGCCGGTGAGCGGCACCAGCAACGCGGCCATGCCCTTCGCCCGGCGGGCCGCCCACAGGGGGGACGAACCGCATGCCGCCGACGCCAGCAGCAGCCCTTGCCCCAGCAGCCGCAGGGCCGCACGTCGCGATTGCATCGCCGAGTCCTTCGAGATTGCAGGCACGGCGGCGTAGTATCGCCTTCGCCGCGCTCGGCATAGCCTCGTTCGCGGTGGCGATGGTGGCGACGCTGCCCGCCAGCCTGATCGTGCGCAACGTCGCGTGGCGCAGCGGCGTGGGCGGCACCATCTGGCACGGCGAGGTCGGGATCGCGGGCGGGAGCCGCCTCGAATGGCGTTTCGCGCCCTTGCGCAGCCTCACCAGCCTCGGCTTCGCGGTGGACTGGACCGCCACGGGTCCGGACACCGATCTCGGCGGACAGGCGATCGCCTACCCCGGCGGCGTGCGGCTCGACCGGGTGGCGGGATCGGCCGACGCCTCGCTGCTCCAGGCATTGCAGCCGGACCTGCCCTTCACCTGCGACGCGGTGATGCAGATCGACGTGCCGAAGCTGTCGAGCGTCGACGGCGGCGCCTTTGCCGAGGGGCGCGTCGCGATCGAGCCGGGCACCTGCGCGACGCGGCCGGGCAATGTCGCCGCCGCCACCCCCGCTATGCTGCTGACCGCCGAGCATATCGGGCAGGAGACGCGCATCCGGCTGGTGCCCGAGGCGCAGCGGCGGCGCACGCTGATGGACGCGACGCTGCGCGAGAACGGCACGCTGTCGTTCCAGATGACCGGCGACGGCGCGGCGACGCTGCCGTTCACGGGCCTGCCCGCGGGGGCGAAGGTCGAAGGGACGTTCTGAGGGCGCATCTTCATCTCCCCCCGTTCGTGTCGAGCGTAGTCGAGACACCATGCACAGCGCCTGCGCCACGTCCCCCGACGTCGCTCGGGACGAACGGAGGGTAGCGGTGGCTGCTCAGTCGTCCGGCGGCAGGTCGTCGGGCCAGTAATCGGGTTCCTCGTCGGCCCCTTCCCCGACCGCCCGTGGCAACGCCGGGCGACGACCGTCGAAGGCGAGCCGGATCGCCGCCCCTGCCGGTGTCGGCTGCTGGAAGATCGCGTGGCATTCCCGCCCGCTACGCAGCATCGGCGCGATCCACGCCGCGCGGTCGGCGGTGAGATAGCCGATCTGCACGCCCCGCGCGCTCAGCACCATCACCGCATTGGGGTCCACGGGGTTGCGCGGCTCGGGCGCCAGCGTCACCGGCTCGCCCGGACGGCACAGCAATATCTCGAAGCGGCGGTTGCCGCGACCGCTGCGATTGGGGTGATCGGCCCCGACGACGTGCAGGCTGAGTTCGCGCATGGAACGCAACATGGGTCGGCGGCGTATCCCGAGCAACAGCGGGGCGACGCATATGATCGCCCGTAGACAGGGGCCTCGTCACACCATGCCGCAGCATAGCGCCGGAATCCTCCTCTATCGCCGAAAGCCGACCCCCGCCGTGCTGCTCGTCCACCCCGGCGGCCCGTTCTGGGCGCGGCGACAGGTCGGCGCGTGGCAGATCCCCAAGGGCCATGTCGAACCGGACGAAGCGGTCGAGGACGCCGCCCGGCGCGAGGTGGCGGAGGAACTGGGCGTGACGGTCGCCGGGCCGCTCGCACCGCTGGGCATGGTCAGGCAGGCGGGCGGCAAGTCGGTGTCCGCCTTCGCCGCCGAACAGGATGTCGATACCGGGCGGATCGTCAGCACGACGTTCGAGATCGAATGGCCGCCCCGCAGCGGGCGCAGGCGCGCATTTCCCGAAGTCGACGCCGCGCGCTGGATGCCCGTCGCGGAGGCGCGCACGATGATGCTGAAGAGCCAGTTGCCGCTGCTCGACCGGATCGCACCGCTGCTGGGGGGATGAAGGCAGGGGATGAAACCATCCTGTCCGTCATTCCCGCCTTCGCGGGAATGACGACAACCAGGTGCGCGGCGGTACGCTCCGCCGGAAGGACGGAGGGTCAGAGCTGGCGGACCGCCACCGTCTCCTCGCCCGCGCGCGTCAGGCGGTTGCGCAGCGGCAGGGTGAACGGGGCCGCCGCGATCTCGAACACATCGCCTTCCTGCGTGCCGATCCCGTCGGAGAAGGACAGCGTCGCCGTGCCGAAGAAATGGACATGGATGTCGCCCGGACGGCGGAACAGCGCATATTTGAAGTGATGATGCTCGAGATTGGCGAGGCTGTGCGACATGTTCGCCTCCCCCGACAGGAACGGCTTTTCCCAGATCGTCTCGCCGCCCCGCACGATGCGGCTGGTCCCCTCGACATGCTCGGGCGGGGTGCCGACCAGCAGTTCGGGGCCGAGCGATGCCTGGCGCAGCTTGCTGTGCGCGAGCCACAGATAATTGTGCCGCTCGGTCACATGGTCCGAGAATTCGTTGGCGAGGGTGAGGCCGATGCGGTGCGGCGTGCCGTCGGGACCGATCAGGTAGATGCCCGCCAGTTCCGGCTCCTCGCCGCCGTCCTTGGCGAAATGCGGCATGGCGAAGTCGCCGCCGGGGGCGACCAGCTGGCTGCCGTCGCCCTTGTAGAACCATTCGGGCTGCTGGCCGACCTGCCCTTCCGCCGGCTTGCCGCCCGCGACCCCTTCGAGGAACATGCGCATCGAATCGGTCTGGGTCGCGGCCTCGGCGGCGGCACGGTGCATCTTGTCACGCCCCTCGGCGGAACCGAGGTGGGTGAGGCCGGTGCCGGTCATCACGACATGCGCCGGGTCTTCGTGGTCGATCGGCGATCCGATCTGCCCGGCGTCGAACAGCACGGGCAGATCGACCGCCTCACCCTGCCCCGCGGCGGCGATCGCATCGGCAAGGCCGTGGCCGCCCTCGATCGCGGCGAGCGCGAGGTCGCGGACGCTCGCGAAGCCGGGGACGATGTGCGCACCACCATCGGTGGCGGCGATGACGGCGCGCGTGGGGGCCACGCGCTGCAACAGGCGGAGAGTCATGTCGGCAGTTCCTTCAGGCGAAAGCGTCGGTGTCGGCGACCGGATCGGCGATGGGGTTGGTCACTTTCGACCCCCAGACCGCGTAGAAGACGATGTAGAGCTCGCACACCGCGGTCAGCAGGAACGAGTTCTGGAGGCCGTAGTGATCGGCCAGCCAGCCCTGCACCGCGACCAGCGCACCGCCTGCGATCGCCATGATGAGCAGCCCCGATCCTTCCTCGGTCAGCGGCCCCAGCCCCTTGATGCCCAGCGTGAAGATCGTCGGGAACATGATCGAATGGAACAGCCCGACGAGGATCAGCGACCACATGGCGAGCGGCCCGGTGGCGAATACCGTCACCATCATCGTGACGAACGCACCGACGGCGAACACGGCCAGCACGGTTTCGGCCGCCACCTTCTGCATGATCGCGGAACCGACGAAGCGGCCGACCATCATGCCGCCCCACAGCAACGTCAGATAGCGTCCGGCCTGTTCGGTGGTCATGTTGCCGATTTCGGGCAGGGTGACGAAGTTCACGAACAGGTTGCCGACCCCGATCTCGGCGATCAGGTAGATGAAGATCGCGCCGACCCCGAACACCAGGTTGCGGTGGCGGAGCAGCGAATGATTCTGGCGTTCCGCCTTCGCCACGCGCGCGGTGGCGGCGCCCATGGCGGGCAGCGGGAAGCGGGCGATGACGATCGCCAGCACCAGCAACACGACCGCGACCAGCGCATAGGGCAGGATCACCGACTGGGCATCGGCCAGCCGCTCGGCCTGGGTCAGCACCGTGCCCGCCTCCGCCGTGCCGCCCTTCGATCGGCCGAGGATCAGATAGGCACCGAACAGCGGCGCGAGCATCGTGCCCGCCGAGTTCATCGCCTGCACTAGATTGAGCCGCGACGATGCGGTTTCGGCCGGGCCGATCACCGCGACATAGGGGTTGGCCGCGACCTGGAGCAGGGTGATGCCACTGGCGATCACGAACAGCATGAACAGCGTGACGCCGTAGGACGGCAGGCTGGCCGCCAGCGTCATGCCGAGCGATCCCGCCGCCATGACGAGCAGCCCCGTCACCAGCGACTTCTGGTAGCCGATCCGCTCGATCAGCTTGGCGGAGGGGATGGAGGCGAAGAAATAGGCGATGAACCACACCGATTCGATCAGCGCCGCCTGGAAATAGCTCAGCTCGAACACGCTGCGCAGGTGCGGCAGCAGCGTGCCGTTGATGACGGTGATGAACCCCCACATGAAGAACAGGCTGGCGAGCAGCACCAGCGCGGAGGTGTAGTTGGCGGACGGCGCCGCGCCGCCGGGCTGCGGCCGGGCGGACGAAATCGGTGCGGGCATATTCTTGGCACTCCCCTCGCATTTCGGGCCGGGCCGACGGTTGGCTCGTCACATCCGCTTGCCCAAATCGTTATTGTCTGACTATATGCCGAAACAAGCCGCGTCAACGGCCACGCGGGAGGGGAGAGCAAGCGATGTACCACTGGGGTCTGGCAGCGGCGGCTGCCGCGCTGACGATCACGTCGGCCCATGCCGCCGATGCGAAGCGCGAGGCCGCCGGGCGGCTGAAGAACGGGACCGCCGTGGAGGCGATCACCCTGTCGAACGGCAGGGGCGTGTCGGCGCGCATCCTGACCTATGGCGCGACGCTGCAATCGCTGATCGCGCCCGACCGCAACGGCAGGCGCGCCGACATCGTGCTCGGCTACGACGATGTCGCGAGCTACGAATCGCGCCCCAATTATTTCGGGGTGACGGTCGGCCGCTATGCCAACCGCATCGCCGGGGGCCGCTTCACGATCGACCGGCGGGCGTATCAGCTGACGCAGAACGACAAGACCAATTCGCTCCACGGCGGCACCGCCGGGTTCGACAAGCGGATGTGGCGCGTCGCCGAGGTGAAGTCGGGGCCGGTCGCTTCGGTGAAGCTGACGCTGACCAGCCCGGACGGCGACCAGGGCTATCCCGGCACGCTGACGGTCGCAGTGACCTATTCGCTCGACGACAAGGGCGACCTGACGATCGCGTTCGATGCGGCGACGGACAAGCCGACGATCGTCAACATGACCAACCACGCGATCTTCAACCTTGCGGGCGAAGGCGCGCCGGGCGGCACGGTGCAGCACCGGCTGACCGTACCCGCAGGCAGCTATACCCCGGTCGACGCGCGGCTGATCCCGACCGGCGAGCTGCGCCCGGTGGTGAACACCGTGTTCGATTTCCGGAAGGCCCGGCTGATCGCCGACGGCATCCGCGACGGGCGCGACGAACAGATCCGGCTGGGTCAGGGCTATGACCACAATTTCGTGCTCGACAAGGGCCCGAGCGATACCCCCGAGCTGGCCGCGCGGCTGGAGGACGCCGCGACCGGGCGCGTGCTGGAGGTGCTGTCCACCGAACCGGGCCTCCAGTTCTATACCGGCAACTTCCTTGACGGCACCTATGTCGGCAAGCAGGGGCATCTGTATCGCATGGGCGACGGCATCGCGCTGGAACCGCAGAAATTTCCCGATTCGCCCAACCAGCCGAACTTCGGCTCGCCGGAGGTGCGGCCGGGCACGCCGTATCGCCACGTCATGATCTATCGCCTCTCCACGACCCGCTGATCCGAAGGCCGCAACCGATGACCGACACCCCCGCCCTGCGCAGCCGCGCGTGGTTCGACAATCCCGACAATATCGACATGACCGCGCTCTATATCGAGCGGTATCTGAACTTCGGCCTCAGCCAGGAGGAACTCCAGTCGGGCAAGCCGATCATCGGCATCGCCCAGACCGGCAGCGACCTGTCACCCTGCAACCGCCACCACCTCGTGCTGGCCGAGCGGTTGCGCGAGGGTATCCGCGAGGCGGGCGGCATCGTGCTCGAATTCCCGGTCCATCCGATCCAGGAGACGGGCAAGCGCCCGACCGCCGGGCTCGACCGCAACCTCGCCTATCTGGGGCTGGTCGAGGTGCTCTACGGCTATCCGCTTGACGGGGTGGTGCTGACGATCGGCTGCGACAAGACGACGCCTGCGTGCCTGATGGCGGCGGCGACCGTGAACATCCCGGCGATCGCGCTGTCGGTCGGGCCGATGCTCAACGGCTGGCACAAGGGCGAGCGCACCGGTTCGGGCACCATCGTGTGGAAGGCGCGCCAGATGCTGGCGGCGGGCGAGATCGACAACAAGGAATTCATCCGCCTCGTGTCGTCGTCGGCACCCTCGACCGGCTATTGCAACACCATGGGCACGGCGACGACGATGAACTCGCTGGCCGAGGCGCTCGGCATGCAGCTGCCCGGATCGGCGGCGATCCCCGCGCCGTATCGCGACCGGCAGGAAATCGCCTACCGCACGGGCTTGCGCATCGTCGAGATGGTGCGCGAGGATCTGAAGCCCTCCGACATCCTCACCCGGGATGCGTTCCACAACGCGATCAAGGTCAATTCGGCGATCGGCGGTTCGACCAACGCGCCGATCCACCTCGCGGCGCTCGCCCGGCACATCGGCGTCGACCTGCCGATCGAGGACTGGCAGGAACAGGGGCACAAGGTGCCGCTGCTGGTGAACCTGCAACCGGCGGGCGAATATCTCGGCGAGGATTATTACCGCGCGGGCGGCGTGCCCGCCGTCGTCAACCAGCTGATGGGCGCGGGGCTGATCGCGGAAGGCGCGCTGACCGTCAACGGCAAGTCGATCGGCGAGAATTGCCGTGACGCGACGATCGAGGACGAGAAGGTCATCCGCCCGTTCGACCAGCCGCTGAAGGAAGACGCCGGGTTCATCGTGCTCAAGGGCAATCTGTTCGACGCGGCGGTGATGAAGACCAGCGTGATCGGGCCGGAATTCCGCACCCGCTATCTCTCCAACCCCGACGACCCGGAAGCGTTCGAGGGGCCGGCGGTCGTGTTCGACGGGCCGGAGGACTATCACCACCGCATCGACGATCCGGCGCTCGGCATCACGCCCGAGACGCTGATGTTCATGCGCGGCGCGGGGCCGATCGGCTATCCCGGTGCGGCGGAAGTCGTGAACATGCGCCCGCCCGCCTATCTCATCACGGAAGGCGTCCATGCACTGCCGTGCATCGGCGACGGGCGGCAGTCGGGCACGTCGGGTAGCCCCTCGATCCTGAACGCTTCCCCGGAAGCGGCGGCGGGCGGCGGCCTCGCCCTGCTGCGCACCGGCGACCGGGTGCGGATCGATCTGGGCAAGGGCCGCGCCGACGTGCTGCTGTCCGACGACGAACTGGCGGAGCGTCGCCGCGCGCTGGAGGCGGAGGGCGGCTATCGCTACCCCGCGTCGCAGACGCCGTGGCAGGCGATCCAGCGCTCGGTGGTCGGCCAGATGGCGACCGGCGCGATCCTCGAAGGCGCGGAGGAATTCCAGCGCATCGCCCAGACGCAGGGACTGCCGCGCGACAACCACTGACGCGCGACCGGTCGGGGAGAGGGAAACGGCGCGGCCTGCCAAGGGTCGCGCCGTTTCGCGTTGCAGGGAGCGAGCGCGGCACTATCCGCACCCCGGCGGAGGCCGGGGTCCAGTGGGGGAACATCCGCGCTTCCTTCGATGCGCTTCGCAACTGGGCCCCGGCCTTCGCCGGGGCACGGGCTTGTCCTTGACGGTCGCGACCCACACCACCCTATGGACCCCGCGCCCGCCACGGTCGTTCCCCTGTCACAACGACAGGAGCACTCCATGGCCGACGCCACCGCCGCCGAACTGGCCGACACCATCGACGACGCGATGCTCGCCAAGACGCGGCCCCCGGTGGGAGCGATGCTGCTGCTCGGCATCGCGGCGGGGGCGCAGATCGGTTTCGGCGCGATCGGCTATCTGATCGCGCAGGCGGCGGGCACGCCAGGCGGGGCGCTGCAACTGCTGTCCGGCGTCGCCTTTTCGGTCGGGCTGATGCTGGTGATGGTGACGGGTACGCAATTGTTCACCGGCAACACGATGCTGGTGCTGCCCGCCGCGCAGGAGCGACTGGGTATCGGCGAGACGCTGCGCGACTGGGCCGTGGTGTGGGTCGCCAATCTGGTCGGCAGCATCGCGATCGCCGCGCTGTTCGTCGCATCGGGCGCGACGCAGGCGATCGACGGCGCGGTCGGCGAGGCGGCGCTGAAGACCGCAGCGACCAAGCTCGGCAAGGACGGGGGCGCGCTGCTCGCCTCGGGCGTACTGGCCAACATGCTGGTGTGCCTGGCGGTATGGATGGCGACCGGGGCCAAATCGATCGGCGGCAAGATCGTGGCGGTCATCGGCCCGGTCACGCTGTTCGTGGCCGCCGGATTCGAGCATTCGGTGGCGAACATGACGCTGCTGCCGATCGCGGCGCTGCTCGATCCGGCGGCGGTGCCGATCGGCGGACTGGCGTACAACCTGCTACTGGCGACGGCAGGCAACATCCTCGGCGGCAGTGCGGTCGCGATCGTTCTCGCGGCGGGCCACGCCAAAGTCTGATCCGGCAACGCCGGATCAGCGCGGCACCGGCCCGCTCCCCCACCCGGCCACCCGCACGGTATCCTCGATGGGTGGCCGGGTGGGGGAGCGGGCCGGTGCCGCATCCGCGCAAGCGGATCGGACTCCAAGCGCACGCAAGGCGCACAAAAATGAAAGAGGCCGCCGGGGTCTCTCGACACCCGGCGACCTCAAGCATGGTCAGCGGCCGGAAGCTCCAGCCCGGGAGACCATGCGAGCCGCGTCAGCAAGGCCATGCGTTGTCTGGGGGAGGATACCCCCCGCACGGCCCGATAGGCTTAGCGGCGCGTCTCCCGAACGAACTGAACCGACCCCATTGCTGAACCATGAGACATCGGATCACCTCCTTTCGCTAGTTAAAGCCGTTACGCCCCGAACGGTGGCGCACTCGCAATGTGTGCCATCCGATCTTTGCGTACAAGACTTGAATTACGCGCGCGTTGCGCCGACAATCCCCGCCCTGCCGCCGGGGCGGCACGATCGCACCACGGTGCGGATCGCATCGTCGCCGGGCAACCGGGCGACCGGCCCCTCCCCGCTGCCCACGCCGATCGATTTCGCGCGCACCAGCGCGTCGAGGAACGTCTGCCCGGTGGTCACTGCCGCCTCCGACCGGCCGTCGATACGGTCGGCGGGAAAGGTCGCGGCGGCGTCCGCCACATAGAGGCGGATGCTGTCGCCCGCATGCGGCGTCACGAACACGATTCGCCGCGCGCGCGGATCGCAGCGCACGGCGAAGACCGCCTGTCCGTTCGATTCGTACAGCGCCGCGCTGCCCGCCGCCGATGCCTGGAACCGCCATGCACCCGCCAGCGGCGCCGCGCCGTCCAGTTCGGGCGTGGGCAACTCGCCGGGACGCAGCGCCCGCGGCGAGGGTGTCGGGCGCGGCGTGGCGACCGGGGTCGGGCTGGGCGCAGGCGCGGGATCGGGTGCCTGTGAACAGGCGGCGACGAACAGCGCAAGGGCAAGCGCGCGGCGCGGCATCAGCGGCGGCAATCCTCGGTCACGCGCAGGATTTCGGCCCAGGCGGGCAAGACCAGCCGACCGACGCCCGCACCCTCGACCACGAAGCGCCCGCGGCTGAACCCGATCGCGTCGAGCAGCCGGTCGTCCGCACCGAGCGTCAGCGCGACGCCGCCGGGGGCGGGCTGGACGGGCACACTCCGCTGGGTGCTCGACGTACGGATCGTGAGCGTGCCCGGGGCCGGGCGACTGCTCGCGAGGGTCAGCGTCACCCGGCGGCTACCCGTGTCGCAGGCGAGTGTCGCGACCGGCACGCCCCCCCGCGCGCCATAGGTCGCGACCGATCCGGTGCCGAGCCCGCGATACTGCCAGTCGCCCGGCGTCAACGGCCAGTCGCGCCAGTCGCCGACGGCGGGCGGCACCGTGGCGACCGGCGGCGTCGGCCGCGGCGCACGCTCGATGGGGTCGGGCGCGGCGGCGGGCGGTGCGGCGGGCGGCACGCATCCGGCGAGGAGGAGGATCGGGGCGAACTGCAACAGGCTACGCATGGCCCGATCTTATGGGCCATGCTTGCCGGTGCCTCAACCGCCTAGGGCAAGGTCGTCGTGGTGGTGATGCGGTCCACCGCGCCATCCAGCCAGCCGCCATCGTCGCGATAGAGCTGGAAGGTGTTGGTATAGCCCCACGCGCAACTCTGGATGCCTGCCGATGCCCATGCGGTGCTGACGATCGGATAATAGCGCGCCCGCTGCTCCGCGCTGCGCCCTTCCCATGCGCCATATTCGCCGACGAACGGCACGCGCCCGGTGCGCGCGACATAGGCCGTCACCTTGGCGATCGCCGCGTCGAGCTGAGTCAGATCCTGCCGGTCGCCGTACATCTCCTTGACCTTCGGGGTCAGCCAGTCGGCCTTGTCCAGTCCGAAATTGGGCGGGTCATAGAAGTGGAAGGTCGGCACGACATAGGGGTCGTCGGGAAACGGGCTGGCCAACATCGCGTCCAGCCCGGCCCAGTCCGGCCCGTCGATCACCACCGGGCGGGTGGGGTTGCTCGCCCGCACCGCCTTCAGCGCAGGCGTGACGACCGCCAGCAGGTTGGCGGCGGTCAGCTTGCCGTGCGGTTCGTTGATGAGCTCGAAATAGACGCTGGGCGGCGCGTCGCGGAATGCCTCCGCCACCTGTCGCCACAGCGCGGCGAAGCGCGGGGCATGGCCCGCCGGATCGTCGAACAGTTCCTCGTAATGATGCAGGTCGACGATCACCGCGATCCCGTTCGCGGTCGCCAGGTCGACGATGTGGCGGACACGCTGCATGAAGGCGCGGTCGATGCGATAGGGCGGTTTCTCGCCCGCATGCGCCGAGAAGCGCACCGGCAGGCGCAGGCCGGTGAAGCCCTTCGCCTTGATCCGCGTCATGTCGTCGTCGCGGAACGCGCGGCCCCATGCGGTTTCGGTCGGCGCTTCGAGCATGTTCGACAGGTTGATGCACTTGCCGAGCCGCAGCGCCGCTCCGGTGCGCGGCACGGCGGCGGGCGCGGGGGAATAGCGCGGCTTCTGCTGGGCGGCGGCGTTGGTGACCAGCGTCAGCGCGACGCAGGCGGCGATGATGTGGCGCATGGACTCCCCCTCCGGCATTTTCGCCGGAGGGTGGCGCGGGTGGTTGCGATTGTCCAGCGCTGTCGGGATGCCCCTCGCTACGCCGATATTCCACGAAATGCATTTAATCTGCCCCCCTCCCTGGAAGGGAGGGGCGCAACGCCGACCCGCCCTACCGCCGCCGTCCGCCCGCGCCCGCCATGCGCATCGCCTTCTGCTTGCCGTAGCGGGTCTTGCGCGTCCCCGGCTTGCCTTCGTTCGAGCGGCCCATGATCGGCGCCTTGTGCTCGGCGGCGGGCAGGCCCAGTTCCTCGCTCTCCAGCGCGCGGATTTCGTCGCGCAACCGCCCCGCCGTCTCGAACTCGAGATTGGCCGCCGCCTCGCGCATCTGCTTCTCGAGGCTTTCGATGTACGAACGCAGATTGTGGCCGACCATGTGCGGGCGATCCTCGTCGATCTCCACCGTCACCTGATCGCGCGAGGCGACGTCGGCGATGATGTCGCCGATCTGGCGCTTGATCGTCGTGGGCGTGATGCCGTGCGCCTCGTTGTACGCGCGCTGCTTCTCGCGCCGGCGGTCGGTTTCGGCGATGGCGCGTTCCATGCTGCCGGTGATGCGGTCGGCATAGAGGATCACCCGCCCGTCGACGTTGCGCGCCGCGCGCCCGATCGTCTGGATCAGCGACGTTTCGGAGCGCAGGAACCCTTCCTTGTCGGCGTCGAGGATGGCGACCAGCCCGCATTCGGGAATGTCCAGCCCCTCGCGCAACAGGTTGATTCCGACCAACACGTCATACACCCCCATGCGCAGGTCGCGGATCAGCTCGATGCGCTCCAGCGTCTCGACGTCGCTGTGCATGTAGCGGACCTTGAGCCCCGCCTCGTGCATGAACTCGGTCAGATCCTCGGCCATGCGCTTGGTGAGGGTGGTGACGAGCGTGCGATAGCCGTTCTTCGCCGTCTCCTTCGCCTCGTGGATCAGGTCGTCGACCTGTTCCTCGACGGGCCGGATCGTGATCGGAGGGTCGATGAGGCCGGTCGGGCGGATGACCTGTTCGCTGAACACGCCGCCGGTCTGCTCCATCTCCCACGACCCGGGCGTCGCCGAGACGCAGACGGTCTGCGGGCGCATCGCGTCCCATTCGTTGAAGCGCAGCGGCCGGTTGTCGATCGCCGAGGGCAGGCGGAAGCCGTATTCGGCCAGCGTGATCTTGCGACGGTGGTCGCCACGCGACATGCCGTTGATCTGGCCGATCGTCTGGTGGCTCTCGTCGACGAACAGCAGCGCATTCTCGGGCAGATACTCGAACAGCGTCGGCGGCGGTTCGCCGGGCAGGCGACCGGTCAGGAAGCGGCTGTAATTCTCGATCCCCGCGCAGCTGCCCGTGGCGGCGATCATCTCGAGATCGAAATTGGTGCGCTGCTCCAGCCGCTGCGCCTCCAGCAGCTTGCCCTCGCCGACCAGTTCCTTCAGCCGCTCGGCCAGCTCATGCTTGATCGCCTCCGCCGCCTGCTTCAACGTCGGGCCGGGCGTCACATAGTGCGAATTCGCATAGACGCGGATCGAGTTGAGGTTCGCGATCTTCTTGCCGGTCAGCGGATCGAACTCGGTGATCTCCTCGATATCGTCGCCGAAGAAGGTGATGCGCCACGCGCTATCCTCATAGTGCGACGGGAACAGCTCAAGGCTGTCGCCGCGCACGCGGAAGTTGCCGCGCTGGAACGCGGCGTCGTTGCGCTTGTATTGCAGCGCGACCAGCTTGCGCACGATCTCGCGCTGGTCGACCACATCGCCCTTCTTCAGGTCGAAGATCATCGCCGAATAGGTTTCGACCGAACCGATGCCGTAGAGGCACGACACCGACGCGACGATGATGACGTCGTCGCGCTCCAGCAGCGACCGCGTCGCGGAGTGCCGCATCCGGTCGATCGCCTCGTTGGTCGAGCTTTCCTTCTCGATATAGGTGTCCGAGCGCGGGACGTACGCCTCGGGCTGGTAGTAATCGTAATAGCTGACGAAATATTCGACGGCATTGTCGGGAAAGAACGACTTCATCTCGCCGTACAGCTGCGCCGCGAGGATCTTGTTGGGTGCCAGGATCAGCGCGGGGCGTTGCAGCTCCTCGATCGTCTTGGCCATGGTGAAGGTCTTGCCCGATCCGGTGACGCCCAGCAGCACCTGATCGCGCTCGCCCGCCCTTGCCGCCGCCACCAGTTCGGCGATCGCGGTCGGCTGGTCGCCTGCGGGCTGGTAGTCGGACTTGATGACGAAGCGCTTGCCCGCGTCCACCTTCTCGGGCCGCGCGGGCCGGTGGGGGATGAAGCTCTGCCCGGTTTCGGGTTCGGACAGGTTGGTGCGGATCTGGATCGCCATGGGCGGAATATGGGTCACGGGGAACGGATCGGCAACGGTGGCCCAGCCGGAATAGCAACCTTACCACTGCGTACCCCCGCGCAGGCGGGGGGCCAGAGCCCGATACGCAGGTGGTTCGATCCGGCCCTGGACCCCCGCCTGCGCGGGGGGTACGGTATGACTTGCGGCTACGCCGTCATTCGCCCTTCGACGTCAGCGGCGGGGTCTGCTGGTGCTGCACCACCGTCCACACCTCATGCTCGACCCGGCGATAGGTGGAGGTGCAGTACGCCAGATACGCCTCGCCGCCCTTGTGCGCCTCCGCCTTGTAGGCGACGACGATCAGCCCTTCCTGCGGGCGCGCGACCTGCCGGTCGGTCAGCGACACCTGGTCCCAGCGCGGCGTGTCCTTCACCGCGTCGATCGCCTGGGCACCCGTGAACACGAACGGCGGGGCGGGCAGCACCATCAGGCATGCGTCGTCGATCGACTCCTCGTAATGGGCCGCATCGGCGGTCCACAGGCTTTCCTCGAAGCGCCAGATGCGGTCGTCGTCCATGGTCCAAATTCTCCGGTGATTGCCGCGACCCAGCGTATGGACAGGCGCAAGGGTTCCGCGCGCGGTCCATCGCGGACGAACGCACGGCCGCGACTCCGCTTGCCGAGAGCGTTCTAGCCAAATAGGACAGTCCGATGTTCTGGCGTCGCTCCAACCGTACCGATCCCTCCGGCGGCGATCCCTATCCGCCGGGCGACAGGATCGCGCCGGGCGAGGTCGGGCGACTGTCGCGCCCGCTGACCGGCGAGGCGGCGGAACGGCGGCGGCGGCTGGACGAATCGATCCGCGCCTATCGCGACGATCCCGCCGACCGGCGGCAACGGATCGATTCGTTCGACGATGCGCTGTCGGCGTTCGACCGCAGCGTCGCCGATCAGGTCGCGCCCGCCGCCGCACCCGCCCTGCGTCGCCGCCGCCCGCTGCGCTGGTATCTGCGCTGGGCGATGCGCGGGTTCGGCGTGCTGATCGTGCTGCTGGTGATCGCGATCGCGTGGCTGGCGTTCACCGCGCCGCTGTCCAAGTCGCTGGAGCCGCCCGCCCCGCCGTCGATCACGCTGCTGTCGGCGGAGGGGAAACCGATCGCCGAGCGCGGCGCCAACATCGGCAAGCCGGTCGACGCGACCAAACTCCCCGCGCATGTCACCGAAGCGTTCATGGCGATCGAGGACCGCCGCTTCCGCACCCATTGGGGCGTCGATCCGCGCGGCATCGCCCGCGCACTGTGGACCAACACCGCGGCGGGCGGCGTGCGACAGGGGGCGAGCACGATCACGCAACAGCTCGCCAAGAACGCCTTCCTCGATTCGGACCGGACCGCGACGCGCAAGCTGCGCGAGGTGATGATCGCCTTCTGGCTGGAGGCGTGGCTGACCAAGGACGAAATCCTGTCGCGCTACCTGTCCAACGCCTATTTCGGCGACAACGCCTATGGCCTCGACGCCGCCGCGCACCATTATTTCAGCCGCGCGCCCAAGGATCTGACCGTGGGACAGGCGGCGATGCTCGCGGGCCTCGTCAAGGCACCGTCGCGCCTTGCCCCCACCGCCAATCTGAAGGGCGCGCGCGCGCGGCAGGCGGTGGTCGTCGGCGCGATGCAGGCGGCGGGCTATCTGACGCCGCGCGAGGCGGACCGGGTGAAGCCCGCGGTGCTGCGCGTGACCGACAATTCGACGCTGCCTTCGGGCACCTATTTCGCCGACTGGGTGCTGCCGCAGGCACGCGACCGCGAGGGCGGCATCGGCACGGATCGCAAGGTCACGACCACGCTGGAAGTGAAGATGCAGCGCGCCGCCGAACGCGCGGTGCGCGGCGCGGGGCTGAAACAGACGCAGGTCGCGATCGTCGCGATGCGCCCCGACGGTCGGGTCATCGCGATGGTCGGCGGCAAGGATTACCGCGCCAGCCCGTTCAACCGCGCGGTACAGGCGCGGCGGCAGCCGGGATCGACCTTCAAGCTGTTCGTCTACCTGGCGGCACTGCGCTCGGGCCTCGACCCCGACAGCGAGGTGCTCGACGAGCCGGTGACGATCGGCGACTGGAAGCCCAAGAACAGCGACGGGCGCTATCTGGGCGCGATCACCCTCACCCGCGCGTTCCAGCGCTCCAGCAACGTCGCCGCCGCGCGGCTGACCAAGGAGGTGGGGGTCAAGAACGTGATCCGCGCCGCGCGCGACCTCGGCATCTCGACGCCGATCGCGAACGAGGCGTCGATCGCGCTCGGCACCTCCACCGTCTCGCTGCTCGAACTCACCAGCGCCTATGCCGCGATCGCCGCCGGGGAAGCGCCGGTGGTGCCGCGCGGCCTTGCCGAGGCGCAGGAGCCGACATGGCTCGACCGGCTGCGCTCGTCGCGCAAGGCGCTCGGGCGGCATGAGCTGGAGGGGATGCGCACGCTGCTGGCGGCATCGATCCGGCAGGGCACCGGCATCGCCGCCAACCTGCCGGTCGACGCCTTCGGCAAGACCGGCACGACGCAGGACAATCGCGATGCGCTGTTCATCGGCTATGCCGGGGGGATCGTGACCGGGGTGTGGCTGGGCAACGACGACAACACGCCCAATCCGGGGCTGGCCGGGGGCGGGCTGCCCGCGCGCATCTGGCGCGACTTCATGCGCCAGGCGCTCGACCTGCGCGCGCCGGAGCCGGTGGTGGCCGAGCCCGAGCCGATCGACAATGCGATCGACGCGGTGCAGGAGGCGCTGGGCATCCCCGACGAGGGGCCGGTGACGATCGAGGGGCCGGGGGTCGACGTGACGCTCGACCGCGACGGACAGGTCCGTTTCAACCCCCGCGAACCGCGACGGCGCGAGGACGACGGCCCGCCCGACGCGCGCCGCGGACCGCCGCTGGACGACCGGCGCGGACCGGGCCGCGAACCGCCGGTGGACGAAGACGAGCAATAGGCCGGTCCGTCGTTCCCGCGCAGGCGGGAATCCATAGACGCGACGTTCGCGCTTCAAGACCCGCCACCTGCGCGTATGGATTCCCGCCTGCGCGGGAATGACGAAGAAGTCATGGTACGACGACCGTCGCACCGTTCCAGCACAGGCGGACAGGAAGCCGTTGACCCCCGCCCCGCACGGTCGCAAGGCATCGGCCATGCGCTTCTTCTCCGACAATGCCGCCCCCGCCCATCCCGCCGTGCTCGACGCGATCGTCGCCGCGAACGGGCAGGATACCGCCTATGACGGCGATGCGCTGAGCCGGAAACTCGATGCGGCGTTCGGCGACCTGTTCGGCTGCGAGGTCGCGGTGCTGTGGGTACCCTCGGGCACCGCCGCCAACTGCATCGCGCTGGCGACGATGTGCCCGCCGCACGGCGGCATCATCTGCCACGCGCATGCGCATATCCAGAACGACGAGGGCGGCGCGCCGGAATTCTACACGCACGGCGCCAAGCTGATGCTGCTCGACGGCGAGCACGCCAAGCTGACGCCGGGAGCGATCACCGATTTCCTCGCGACCGTCCGCGACGACGTGCATCAGGTGCAGCCGCACGTCGTTTCGATCACCCAGGCGACCGAGGCGGGCTGCGTCTACGCGCCGGACGAGGTAGCGGCGATCGGCGAAGTCGCCCGCGCGCGCGGCCTCGGGCTGCACATGGACGGCGCGCGCTTCGCCAATGCGGTCGCGCATCTCGGCTGCCACCCGTCCGAGGTGACATGGCGCGCTGGGGTCGATGCGCTGAGCTTCGGCTGCATCAAGAACGGCGGCATGTCGGCGGAGGCGCTGGTGTATTTCCGCGCCGACCTCGCGAAGGTCGCCAGGTACCGCCGCAAGCGCGCCGGGCTGCTGGCGTCGAAGGGCCGGTTCCTCGCCGCGCAGCTGCTGGCGATGATCGAGGGCGACCTGTGGCTCGCCAACGCCCGCACCGCCAATGCCGGGGCGGCGCTGCTGGCGGAAGCAGCGGGCGAGCGGCTGGTGCATCCGGTACAGGCGAACGAGGTGTTCGTCGCACTGACCGCGCAAGAGGCCGCCGCCCTGCGCGCACAGGGGTTCGACTTCTACGACTGGGGCGTCGGGCAGGCCCGGCTGGTGGTGGCGTGGGATCAGGGGACGGACGTCGTCCGCCCGCTTGCCGCGGCGATCGCGGCGCTGTGACCGCGCCCCCGCCCCGCTCGGCGACGCCCGCCGTCCTGATCCCCTTCGCGATCGTCACGCTGATCTGGGGATCGACGTGGATCGTCATCCGCGACCAGCTGGGGCTGGTCCCCGCCTCCTGGTCGGTGACGTACCGCTTCGTGATCGCAGGGATGACCATGCTGGCATGGGCGGCGCTGCGCGGCGACCGCATCGCGCTCGACCGGCGCGGCTGGCTGTTCGCCGCCGGGCTGGGGCTGACGCAGTTCTGCCTGAACTTCAATTTCGTCTATCGCGCCGAACTGCACATCACCTCCGGCCTCGTCGCGCTGATGTACGCGCTGCTGGTGGTGCCCAATGCGCTGCTCGCCCGCCTCTTCCTCGGTCAGCGGATGGGGCGGCAGTTGCTGGTCGGATCGGGCATCGCCCTCGCCGGGGTCGCGCTGCTGTTCCTGCACGAGGCGCGCAGCCACCCCGAGAACGGCGGCGTGGTGCTGCTGGGGCTGGCGATCTCGCTCGCGGGCGTGCTGTCGGCGTCGGTCGCGAACGTCATGCAGGCAACGCCCACCGCGCGCGCCTATCCAATGGTCCCGGTGCTGGGCATCGCGATGCTGATCGGCGCCGCGATCGATGCCGCCTATGCCGGGGCGACGGTCGGGCCGCCGGTGTTCGACTGGCGCTGGAGCTATTTCGCGGGGCTGCTCTACCTCGGCATCGTCGCGTCGGCGGTGGCGTTCACCCTGTATTTCGGGCTGATCCGCGCGATCGGCCCGGCGAAGGCGGCCTATAACGGCGTGGTCGTGCCGGTGATCGCGATGCTGCTGTCCACGGTCTTCGAGGGCTATCGCTGGTCGCTGCTGGCAGGCGCGGGCGCGGCGCTGGCGCTGGCCGGGCTGGTCGTGGCGCTCAGGGCGCGCAGGCCGAACCGGTAGTCGGGGAACGCCGGAACCCAGCCGAGCACCCGCTTCGCCCGGCCGTTCGCGACCCGGCGGTTCTCGGCGTAAAAGGCCCGCGCCATCGGGCTGAGCGATTCGAGCGGCACGAACGGCGGCGGGGGCAGCCCCAGCAACGCCGCGGCATAGGCGACGACATCGTTCTGCGGCGCGGGGCAATCGTCGGCGAGGTTATAGGCACCGGCGGGCGCGCGCAGCCCGCGCGCCACCCCTTCGGCGATATCGGCGACATGGATGCGGCTGAACACTTGTCCGGGCGAATGGACCCGGTGCGCCTGCCCCTCGCGGACGCGCTCCAGCGGCGATCGGCCGGGGCCGTAGATGCCGGGCAGGCGGAACACCCGCGCGCCCCGCGCCAGCCATGCGCGGTCGGCCTCGTTGCGACTGGCGCGACGCCCGGTCAGCGGTGCGCTCTCGTCCACCCAGCCGCCGCCCGCATCGCCGTACACGCCGGTCGAGGACAGATAGGCGAGCGTCCGCCCGTCCAGCAGGTCGCCGTAGGCGTCGAGCACCGGATCGCCGTCGCGCTCCGGCGGCACCGTCGAGAGGATCGCGGTCGCCGCGCGCGCCTCGAACGCCACCCGGTCGCGGTCGGCAAAGGCGATGCTGCCGCCGCGCCCGTCGCGGGTGGTGCCGACGACGCGCCAGCCGTGCGGGGTCAGGCGATCGGCGACGGCGCGGGCGCTGTAGCCCAGGCCGAAGATCAGCAGGCGCATTCTGGTCCTTCCTACCACCCTAATGTCCGGACCGTTCGTGCTGAGTAGGGACTGAGCGAAGGCGAAGGCCCGTATCGAAGCACCTGCCCCAGGACGGTCCTTCGATACGCCGCTTCGACTTCGCTCAGCGGCTACTCAGGACGAACGGTCTGAATTGCTCCAATCGTGCGGACCAATCCTCACTTCGCCCCATAGCCGTTGTACAGCACCCCGAAATAATCGCCCTTGTTCCACTTCGGGCGTTCGTCGGCATTGGCGAGGTCGAGCGCGATGTCGTGGTTGATCTGGACGAACATCCGCCCCGCCGTCCAGTCGAACGTCTGGTGCATGTCGTCGCCGGGCTGGTGATAGCGATGCTCGAGGAAATCGGCGATCGCCGCGGCACCCGGACCGCCCGGCCCGGTGTCGAGCGACACCGCCGGGATGCCCGCCTTGACGAAGCTGTAGTGATCCGAACGCACGAAGATCGCCTCTTCCGGCTCGGGATCGGGCACCAGCTTCAGCCCCTTGGACGCGGCGACGCGGCCCACCGCCTGCGCCACGGTCGAATGATCCGCGCCGATCGCGACCAGGTCCTGGAAGCGATAGGACAGGATCGGCATGTCGAGGTTCACGTCGCCGACGATCGATCCCCTGGGCACCGTCGGGTTCTGCGCGAAATAATCGCTGCCGATCAGCCCCTTCTCCTCGGCGGTGACGCTGACGAACAACAGGCTGCGGCGTGGGCGCTGCGCATCGGCGGCGAACAGCTTCGCCGCCTCGATCATCGCCGCCGTGCCCGCGGCATTGTCCATCGCGCCGTTGTTGATCCGGTCCGCGTCCTTCGGCAGCGTCGGATCGGTCGAGATGCCGATATGGTCGAGGTGCGCCGACAGCGCGACATACTGGTCGCGCAAGGCGGGATCGCTGCCGGGCAGCTTGCCGACGACGTTGCTGCTGTCGAAGCGGGTGACGGTCGCGCGCTGCTGCGTCGACACGCGCACGCCCGTGGCCCCGCGCGGCGTCGGCCCGCCCGCCGCATCGGCCTTCACCACCGCCGCCCAGTCGATCTTGCTGCCGGTGAACAGCCGGGCCGCGCCGGTCGCGCTGAGCGAAGCGACCGCGGGCGCCGTGGGGGCGACGACATGGGGCATGCCGTCCTTGCCCACCCACGTCATCCGCTTCGAGCGCCAGACATTGGCGAGGTAGCTGAAGGGATAGCGTTTGGTCTGTTCGGCATTCTCGATCGCGATCACGCCGATCGCGCCCTTCGCCGCCGCCGTCGCCCGCTTCGAATCGCCGCTGGCCAGATGCGCGCGGATCTCGCTCGGCAGCGTGGCGGGCGCGCCGTAGAGATAGGCGACGATCTTGCCCTTCACGTCGAGCCCCGCATAATCGTCGATGCCGTGCGCCGGATCGACGACGCCGCGCCCGACGAACACCACCTCGCCGCTGCGCTTCAGGTCGGCGTCGCGGAAGCTGGTCGGGGTGATGTAATCGGTGCCGAAGGTCAGCGCGGGACGGCCCGGCGCGGTCAGCCGCCCCTCGCCGTTCGGCACCGCCGACGCCAGCGGCACCTTCTGGAGATAGGTGCCGTTGTCGCCCGCGGGCAGCAGGCCCGCCGCGCGCATCTGGTCGGCGACATAGGCGGCGGCGCGGTCATATTCCGGCGTGCCGGGTTCGCGCCCCTTCATGTCGTCGGCGGCGAGGAAGGCGACATGCGCGCGCATCGCCGCTTCCTGCGGGGTGAGCGGCGGCGGCGCGGTCTGCGCCGGCGCGGCGGTGGAGATCAGCAGCAGCGCGAGGGGGAGGAGGCGCATGGGGTTTCCTTGTCGTTCTGGTCATCGTCCGGGAGAAGCGCCGGTCCGGCATCGGCCACCAGCGTACCCCCGCGCAGGCGGGGGTCCAGTGCCGAATGCGGGACGCTCCGGCCTGCCGGACCCTGGCCCCCCGCCTGCGCGGGGGTAGGGCACGGGGGATACGCCCGCCTACTTCGCGCCGTAGCCGTTATACAGCGTGCCGAAGAAATCGCCCTTGTTCCACGCCGGGCGCTGCGGTGCGTCGGCGATCTCGCGCGCGATCTGATAGTTCACGTTGATGAACCGCTCGCCCGATTCCCAGTCGATCGGCGGGCCCTGCACCACCTCGTCCGATGGCTTGTGGTAGTTGTTGGCGAAGAACGCATCGACCGCCGCCTTGCCCGGCCCCGACGTGCCCGGCCACAGGAAGACCGAGGGCACCCCCTGCTGCACGAAACGATAGTGATCGGAACGCACGAACAGCGCCATCTCCGGCATCGGATCGGGCGAGAAGCTGGCGCCTGCCTGCGCCGCCGCGCGCTTGACGATGTCGCCCAGCGTCGATCGCGCCGCGCCGAACGCGATCACGTCGGTGAACTTGTAGGTGATGATCGGCATGTCGAGGTTGACGTCTGCGACCATTTTGCCGCCGGGAATGACCTTTCCGACCGTGGGGTAATGCGCGAAATAGTCGGAGCCGACGAGGCCCTTCTCCTCTGCGGTCACCGCAAGGAACAGGATCGAGCGGCGCGGTGCCTTGCCCGCCGCCTTGAACCGCTTGGCCTCCTCGATCAGCGAGGCGATGCCGACCGCATTGTCCATCGCGCCGTTGTAGATGGTGTCGCCCTTCGCATTGGGCGCGCCGACGCCGACGTGATCGAGATGCGCGGAAAGCACGACCGTCTCCGGCGCGACCGCCGGATCGCTGCCGGGCAGCAGCCCCGCGACATTGTAGCTCGGCAGCGGGGTCGTGGTCGTCCTGATCTTCACTGCCAGCCGGGGCTTGAGCGTGACCCCGCGGAACTTCCCCTTGCCGTCCAGCGCGGCGGCGGCCTTGGCCCAGGTCGTGCCCGATCCGGCGAACAGCTTTTCCGCGCCCGTCGCCGACAGGGTGGCGAGCGTCGGCACGCCGTCGCCCATGATGTGCCCCTTGCCGTCCGGCGCGGCCCAGGTGACGCTGGTCGGCTGCGCGGTCGCGACGGTCTTGCTCATCGGCGCACGCGCCGACACCTCGGGCGTCTGGAGCGCGATGATGCCGATCGCGCCCTTGGCCTTCGCCACCGCCGCCTTGGTGGCATAGCCGCCGAAATGCGCCGCTTCCTCGCTGTCGAGGCCGTCCGGCGCGCCGCGCACCACCGCCACTATCTTGCCGCGCACGTCGAGCCCGGCGTAATCGTCCCGCGCAGGCGACGACACGCCGTAGCCGACATAGACCACCGGCGCGTCGAGCGCGGTTTCGGGGGCCGCGGGATTGACGCCGGGCAGATAGTCCTGCCCGAAGGTCAGCGCCTGTCCGGCGAGGCTCACCGCGCCCGTATCGGCCGGGCCGACCTTGATGAGCGGCACCCGCTGGAGATAGCTGCCGTCGTCGCCCGCCGGGCGCAGCCCCGCGGCATAGAATTGCGACGCGACATATTGCGCGGCGATGTCGAATTCGGGCGAACCTGCGTCGCGCCCGCGCATCGCGTCGCTCGCCAGGAACATGACATGCGCCTTCATCGCCGCCTGCGCGGGCGGCAGGACGGCGTTGATCTCGGCATTGGCCGCCTGCACCTGTGCAGGGGTCGGGGCGGGAACAGGCACGGGCGCGGTCTGGGCGACGGCGGCGGTGCCGAGGAAAAGGCCGAGCGACAAGGCTGGACGGAACATTGGAATCCTTAGACAAGCGATCATAGATAGAGGCGTATCGCCTGTCGTGCCGGTGCGCAACGCATCGGCCGCAGACCCATGACTGGAAGTAGCAATGCCGATGCTCGACGCGACGCATGACATCATCGCCCCGCCGGTCGTCCGGCGCCGCGATTATCGCCCGCCCGCATGGGAGGTGCCGCAGGTCGCGCTCGATTTCGACCTCGACCCGCGCCGCACCCGCGTCCGCGCCAAGCTCGACGTCGAGCGCCGCGGCGAGGGTCCGCTGCGGCTCGACGGCGAGGGGCTGACCCCGCTGTCGGTCACGGTCGACGGGCAATCCAGCGATGCATGGTCGATGGACGGCGACACGCTGGTCATCGACCTGCCCGGCGACGCGCATCAGGTCGCGACCGAGGTCGTGATCGAGCCGCAGGCCAATACCCAGTTGATGGGCCTCTATGCCTCCGGCGGGAACCTGTGCACCCAGTGCGAGGCGGAGGGGTTCCGCCGCATCACCTTCTTCCCCGACCGGCCCGACGTGCTGGCGCGCTACCGCGTGCGGATGACCGCCGACAAGGCGCGCTTCCCGGTGCTGCTGTCGAACGGCGATCCGGTGGCGTCGGGCGATCTGGACGACGGGCGGCACTGGGCGGAATGGGACGATCCGTTCCCCAAGCCCTCCTATCTCTTCGCGCTGGTCGCGGGCGATCTGGTCGCCAACGAATCCTCGTTCGTCACCGCATCGGGCCGCGAGGTGCAGCTCGGCATCTGGGTCCGCGCCGCCGATCTCGCCAAGACCGACCATGCGATGCATGCGCTGAAAACGTCGATGGCGTGGGACGAGCGGGTCTATGGCCGCGAATACGACCTCGACGTGTTCAACATCGTCGCGGTCGATGATTTCAACTTCGGCGCGATGGAGAACAAGGGGCTCAACATCTTCAACAGCCGCTACATCCTGGCGGACCCCGATACCGCGACCGATTACGACTATGACGGCATCGCCGCCGTCGTGGCTCATGAATATTTCCACAACTGGTCGGGCAACCGCGTCACCTGCCGCGACTGGTTCCAGCTGTCGCTGAAGGAAGGCTTCACCGTCTATCGCGATCAGGGCTTCTCGGCGGACCAGGGATCGGCGGCGGTCAAGCGGATCGAGGATGTGCGCAGCTTGCGCGCATCGCAGTTCCCCGAGGACGCAGGGCCGCTGGCCCATTCGATCCGTCCCGATTCCTATCAGGAGATCAGCAACTTCTACACCGCGACCATCTATAACAAGGGGGCGGAGGTCGTCCGCATGATCGCGACGATCCTCGGGCCGAAAGCGTTCCGCGCGGGCACCGACCTGTATTTCCAGCGGCACGACGGCACCGCCGCCACCTGCGAGGATTTCGTGGTGGCGATGGAGGATGCCTCCGGCGTCGATCTGTCGCGCTTCCGCCGCTGGTACGAACAGGCGGGCACGCCGCGCGTCTCGGCGACGCTGGCCCATGCGGCGGGCGGCGGACGCGCCACGCTGACGCTGCGGCAGGTCGTGCCGCCGACGCCGGGGCAGGACGTGAAGCAGCCGATGGTCCTGCCGCTCCGGGTCAAGCTGTTCGGCGCGGAGACGGGCGCGCCGGTCAGCGAGGAGCATCTGGTGCTGCTGGCGGAGGACGAGGCGCGCGTCACCTTCGAGGCGGTGACCGAGCGCCCGGTACTGTCGATCAACCGCGGCTTCTCCGCGCCGGTGATCGTCGAGACCGACCGCACCTCCGCCGACCTCGCTTTCCTGAGCGCGCACGACGACGATCCCTTCGCCCGCTACGAGGCGATGCAGCAGCTGATGCTCGACACGCTGGTCGCGGCGGTCGCGAGCGGCCACGGCGACCATGACGCGGTGGTGCAGGCGGTGGCGAACACGCTGGCCGACGACCGGCTCGACCGCGCGTTCGTGGCCGAGGCGGTGCTGCTCCCCTCCGACAGCTTCGTCGGCGACCAGATGGGGATCGTCGATCCGGAAGCGATCTTCGCCGCGCGCGAGGCGCTGCGTGCCGATATCGGGCAGGCGCTGATCGCGGAATGGCGCGCCGCCTATGCCGCGACCGCCGCGACGGACGGGTTCGAATATACCCCCGATGCCAAGGGCAAGCGGCGCCTGCGCACCGTGGCGCTGGGCTATATCGCCGCATCGGGCGCGGCGGACGCCGCCGACATCGCCTTCGACCAGTTCGAGCGCGCGGACAACATGACCGACCGGCAGGGCGCGCTGATGACGCTGGTCAATTCGGACGCCGATGCGCGCATCGCCGCGCTCGACATCTTCTACAACCGCTATCGCGACAATCCGCTGGTGCTCGACAAATGGTTCACGACGCAGGCGCTGTCGACGCGCGACGATGCCTATGAACAGGTCGTCGACCTCGCCGGGCACCGCGACTTCACGCTGACCAACCCCAATCGCGCCCGCGCGCTGGTGGGGGCGTTCGCGATGAACCAGCGGGCGTTCCACCGGATCGACGGCGCGGGCTATCGCTTCCTCGCCGACCAGCTGATCGCGCTCGACCGGATCAACCCGCAGACCGCCGCCAAGATGCTGCCGCCGCTGGCGCGCTGGCGCCGGTTCGATGCGCAGCGCGCCGGGCTGATGCGGGCGCAGCTGGAGCGCATCCTGTCGGTGCCGGGCCTGTCGAAGGACATGCTGGAACAGGTCGGCAAGTCACTGTCCTGATCTCCTCCCCGGCACGGGGAGGATCTATTTCGCGAACCACTCGGGGTAGCGCTGCGCCTTCTCCGCGACCAACCCCTCGTAATAGCGCATCAGGTCGACCGCATGGTCGCGATCGGTGCGTACCCGCGCCGCCGCCGCATCCGCCGCCGCCTTCACCGTGGGATAGTCGCGCGCGAACATCCGCGCGATCGCGTCCGCCGCCGACCGGGGATCGCGCGCGGCATAGGTTTCGGCGAAGTCCGGCTCGGCGATCTCGGCACAGCCGCCCTCGTCGGGCACGATCAGCGGCAGGCCCGACGCCAGCCCTTCCAGCGCGACCAGCCCGAACGGCTCGGCATCCGATCCGTGGATCAGCGCGTCGCAGCTGGCCATGATGCGCGCGAGCCGCACCCGGTCGTAGACCGGGCGGAACAGCTTGATATGCGGGCTGTCCTTCAACCGGTGTTCGAGGCGATGGGTATGCACCCCGCTGCCGATCTGGATCATGCCGACGGGCAGATGCTCGCCCGCCATCTCGACCGCGTCGAAGATCATCGGCCAGCGCTTCTCGGCATGATGCCGCCCCAGCCCCAGCAGCAGATGCCCCTCGGGCGGCAGCCCCAGCTGTTCGAGCAGCGAGGCGCGCAACGCCTCGTCGCGATGCTCGGGCGAGAAGAAGCCGCGCTGGATGCCGAGCGGCATCGACGCATGCACCGTCAGCCCGCGCGCGGCATGGCGCTTTTCCAGCGCCGGGCCGTTGGTGACGAACGCATCCATCCTGGCGAGGTAGCGCGCCATGTAGCGCGTCCACCACATGAACGCCTCCTCGATCCGCTCGCGGCTGGCCAGCCCCTCGAACCAGCGCAGCGGATAGGCGCCGACATTGTCGTTGTGCGCGAAATAGACCTTCACCGCATGGCCGCCCCAGTCGGCGACGATGGTCGCGGGCCGCCACGGACTCGACGCCTCGACCACATCGGGATGGAGTTCGTCGAGCAGCGCATGGATCGCCCCGCCGCGCACGAAGATGCCGTAATTGGGATCGAGCACCAGCGTCGGCGCCTTCACCCAGTGGATGCGCCCGCCGCCGGGGCGTTCCTCGACCGAATTGGCCTTGGCGGGGGCGATCACGATCAGCTCATGGCCCAGTTCGGCCATGATCGTCATCTTGTGATCGATATAGGTGCGAACCCCGCCGCCGGTGGGCGAATAGAATTCGTTGACGTCGACGACGCGCATCCGGAGTGCGATTCGATCAGTCGAGCGGGCCGAAGCCGCCGAAGCCCCGCAGATACTGCGCGCGCACGCTGACCGTGGTGACGCCCGCGCCCACGTTGACGATCGCCTGCGCCAGCTTGGGCCGGGCACGCCCGATCCGGTCGGTCCCGACGAAGCCCGCGCCGTCGCGCATGAAGTTGAACTTGTTGCGGCCGTCGCGGTCGTGCGTGAACAGCAGCGCATAGCGCCCCGCCGCGGGTGCCTTGATGCACAGCTGCACCGCGCCGCTGGCGGGCATCGGCGCCCACACCCGGCGGAAGAACTTGCCCTCGGCCTTCAGGTCGCGGTCGTCCTTCAGGAAATCCGCTTCGTTCGCCGGATACAGCTCCAGCTTCAGCCGCCCGGTGCGGTCCTTCAGCCCGGTGACGTTGACGCGGATCGCCGGACCCTGCCCGCCGTTGCACGCGGCGGCATCGCTGCCGATCGACTGGGCGGCGGCGGGAAGCGCGGCGGACAGCGCCGCCGCCCCCGCCAGCATCAGGGGCAATCGCATCATTCTTTCCTCGTGAGCGCGGGAAGCCCGAATGCCGCCATCAGCACCGCATGGGTGGCGAGGGTGAGCGTCGCGACGAACGCGACGAGGTCGGACAGGGCTTCGCCATGTCCGATAAAGATAATCGCGAAGTTGGCGAAAAGAAGGTCTTTGTTCGGCAACAGCGGCAGGCGCGCCACCACCAGCCGCCCGGCGGCGAGGAACAGCCACCATTTGATCGACACCCACGGCATCGCGAAATAGCTGGCGACGCCGAACGCCAGTGAACCGAACACCAGCCGCGCGCTGTGCACCCCGAAGATCCACGACAGCGTGCGCGCGGGCAGCGAGAACACCCGGCGCGAGAACAGCAGCAGCAGCGCGGAAATGCCGATCGCGACGCCCGCCGACCAGGCGAGCATCCGCAGCTGCGCGGGCGTGAACAGCTCGAACGCGAAGGGCAGCGCGACCAGCAGCATCGCGACCGTCACGATGTTGCCCGCGATGCCCGACAGGATCGTGACATCCTTCACCGCGCCGAACGGCGCCGTCACCATCTTCAGCCGCGCGCGCGCCCAGGCATAGAAGAACACGTCGCCCGAATAGCCGATGACGACGTCGTTCGCGATCCGCTTGCGCACCAGCGCGCCGAACCCGTCGAACGGCAGCCGCCACAGCCGCCGGAAGATGACGAAATCGAACAGCGGCGGCGAGAGATAGGCCAGCGCGAAGAACAGGTAGAACCACGGCGAATCGGGCGCGGCCAGCTCCACCCCGGCCCAGCCATGGTCGAACAATTCCCATGCGAGGCCGAGGATCATCAGCCCCGACAGCAGCGCGCCGAGCATGCGCGGCCAGCGCCGCCGGATACGCTCCAGCGGCACCAGCCCGGCGAGGTCGGGCGCTTCCCTAGGCGTCGTCGGGGGGACGTCGATCGGCATCAGGCCACGGGAGCCACGGCATCGGGATGCGCGGCGGCGAACGCGGGCAGCGCCGCCGCCCGCGCGTCGATCGCGGCGAGGCGGGGCCAGCGCGCCATGTCCAGTGCGAAGCGCCGCGCGTTATAGCATTGCGGCACGAGGCAGCAGTCGACGACGTTCGGCGGATCGCCGCCGAACAGCCCGGCGTCCGGCGCCGTCGCCTCCAGCGCGTCGAAACCCTCCGCGATCCAGTGGCGATACCAGTCGGCCTTGGCATCCGCATCCGCGCCGAACTGCGCCTCCAGCCGCCGGAGCACGCGCAGGTTGTCGATCGGGTGGATGTCGGCGACGATCACCAGCGCCTGCGCCATCGCCCGCGCGCGGTCCAGCGGGTCGGCGGGGAACAGCGACGGTTCGGGATGCGCCGCATCGAGCCAGTCGAGGATCGCCAGCGACTGCGTCAGCACCGTGCCGCCGCCGATATCGAGCGCGGGCACCAGCCCCTGGCGGTTGCGCGCCAGATGCTCGGGCGCGCGCTGCTCGTCCTCGAGCAGCGACACGTCGACGCGGGTACAGGCAACGCCCTTCAGGTTCAGCGCGATGCGGACCCGGTATCCCGCCGACGACCGGAAATAGTCGTACAGCGTATAGCCGCTCACCGCGCCGGCCCCTCGGCCGGGACCAGCGAGGTACCCGCGCGGCCCGAGCGGAACGACGAGAACCACGTCGCCGGGTTCAGCCCCGTCGTGCCGTCGAGCGAGAAGGTGATGAACTCGGCGCGCCCGCCGATATTCTCCCACGGCACCGGCCCGCCCAGCCCCCGCTCGGCCTCCGAAAAGCGGCTGTCGGCGCTGTTGTCGCGGTTGTCGCCCATCAGGAACACATGGTCGGCGGGAATCGTGATCGCCGGGAAATTGTCGCCCTGCGAATAGCGATAGTCGATCGTGTCATACTGCCGCCCGTTCGGCAGCGTCTCGCGGTACATCGGCAGGCGGCAGAACACGCCCTTGGCGGTACGGGTCAGCGCACCGGGATATTGATCGGCGTCGCAGCGGGTGTTGGCGTCGACCGGGATCATCGCATCGCCCATCGCCTTGCGCGGGATCGCGATGTCGTTGATGTAGACGACGCCGCCCGCCACCTCCAGACGGTCCCCCGGCAGGCCGATGACGCGCTTGATAAGGTCGGTGTTGCTGCCCGGCGGCTTGACGATCACCACGTCGCCGCGTTCCGGCAGCGATCCCCAGATGCGGCCATGCCATGCGGGCAGCTGGACGCTCCACGTCTCCTGCGGTTCGTGCAGCACCAGGTCGCGGAACATCGCCACCGGATTGGGGATCGTCGGCGAGACGTAGGACCAGCCGTACGCGAACTTGCTGACGACCAGCCGGTCGCCGACGCGCAGCCCCGGCAGCATCGATTCGGAGGGGATGTAGAACGGCTTGGCGATGAAGCTGTGGAAGCCCAGCACCACCAGCAGCAGCCAGAACAGCCCGCGCAGCTCACCCTTCCAGTCCAGCGTCCTGCGGCGCGGCCGGGCGGCGGGGGGCGGCACGGGAGCGGGGCGGTCGCCTCCGCCCGCCAGCGCCAGTGGATCGGCCATCGAACGTCCTTCTACTCGGGGATGGCTTCGATGATGACGAACGCCTGGGCCCAGGGATGGTCGTCGGTCATCGTAAGGTGGACGCGCCCGACGTGGCCCCCGGGGATCGTCGCGTCAAGTCGTGCTTTGGCACCGCCGGTCAGCGCCAACGTCGGTGCGCCCGACGCCGCATTGACCACGCCGATATCGCGCATGAACACGCCCTGCGCAAAGCCGGTGCCGACCGCCTTGGAAAACGCCTCCTTCGCGGCGAAGCGCTTGGCGAGCGTACCCGCGCGGGTGAAGGGCCGCCGCGCCGCCTTTGCCTGCTCGACCTCGGTGAAGACGCGCTGCACGAAACGGTCGCCGAACCGGTCGAGCGACGCCTGGATGCGCTCGATGTTGCACAGGTCGGACCCGAGACCGATTATCACGCCCGGATCCTCCCCGGCACGGGGAGGGGGACCGCCGCGAAGCGGTGGTGGAGGGGGTTCACCTGCTCCACGACGGTTGCGTTGGAGGCACCCCCCCTCCACCATGCTGCGCATGGTCCCCCTCCCCGTGCCGGGGAGGATCGAACGGCCATCACCGTGCGTCCTCCATCAACCCCTTCATCCGCCGCACCACCGGGCCCAGCCCGTCGAACACCGCCTCGCCGATCAGGAAATGGCCGATGTTCAGCTCGCGCAGCTGCGGGATGGCGGCGACGGGCACGACATTGTCGAACGTCAGGCCATGCCCGGCATGTACCTCGACCCCGTTCTTCGCGGCCAGTGCCGCGGCATCGGCGATGCGGCGCAGTTCGGCGACCTGTGCCTCGCCCGCCAGTTCGGCATAGCGCCCGGTATGGAGTTCGACGACCGGCGCGCCCAGCGCAACGGCGGCGGCGATCTGTTCAGCGGCGGGTTCGATGAACAGCGACACGCGGATGCCCGCCATGCCCAGTTCGCGCACCATGGGGGCAAGGGTATTGTGCTGCCCGGCGGCATCCAGCCCGCCCTCGGTCGTGCGCTCCTCGCGCTTCTCGGGCACGATGCAGGCGGCATGCGGGCGGTGGCGCAGCGCGATGCCCAGCATCTCGTCGGTCGCGGCCATCTCGAGGTTGAGCGGCACGGTCAGTTCCGCCGACAGCCGGGCGATGTCGTCGTCGGTGATGTGACGGCGATCCTCGCGCAGGTGCGCGGTGATGCCGTCCGCGCCATGCCCGGCTGCCAGCAATGCGGCGCGCACCGGATCGGGATAGCCGCTGCCGCGCGCGTTGCGCACGGTCGCGACGTGATCGATGTTGACGCCCAGCCGCAGCGCGCCGCTCATGCCGCCCGGCTCCCCGGCTTCACCGCCGGGATCGCCGCCAGTTCGGGCGGCAGCGCATCGGGGGCATAGCTCGGCACGTCGAGCCGGATCAGCGGGAAGAACGGCACGCCGAGATCCGCCGCCCCGTTCGAGCGATCGACCAGCGACGCGGCGGCGACCACCTCGCCGCCCGCCGCGCGGATCGCCGCGATCGCCTCGCGGCTGGACAGGCCGGTCGTCACCACATCCTCCATCATCAGCACCCGCGTGCCCGGATCGATGCGGAACCCGCGGCGCAGCTCGAAGGTGCCGGTGGGCCGCTCGAGGAACATCGCGGGCGTGCCCAGCGAGCGCCCCATCTCATGCCCCACGATCACCCCGCCCATCGCAGGTGCGATCACCACCTCGATCGAATCGCGCAGGTCGGCGGGCAGGCGGCGGACCAGCTCGTCGGTCAGCCGCGCCGCACGGCGCGGGTCCATCAGCACGCGCGCGCATTGCAGGTAGCGCGAGGATCGCAGACCCGACGACAGGATGAAATGCCCCTCCAGCAGCGCTTCCGCCTGCCGGAACTCGTCGAGGATCGCGTCGTCGTTCATGGGGTCCGTCCCGCCCGTTGCCGTCGCGCGCCGCATTAGTCCCGTATCGGGCACGTCCGCAACCTTCGCTTGAGGCCGGGCGACATGCCGCGTATAGCCCGGTAGGTTAGGGATTCCAAACGCCCGCCGCACGCGACCATGCCGTTTCAGAAGCGTGCCGCGTGCCACACAACGGGGTGACACGACACGATGCGAAGCTTTGGGACGAGGATGTTTTTGATCGCGGCGGCAGCGGCGCTGTCGGGTGCTGCCTATGCGCAGGCTCCCGCGGCGGTGACGCCGGGCAGCGGCGTGACCGCGACCGCGCCACAGGCGGGCGCGCCGCCGCCGGGATCGGCGGAGGCGAAACCGACCGGACAGGCGGTGCCGGCCGCTACCGCCGCCGCGCCGATCCCGCCTGCGGTACAGGACCCGACGCTGAACGCCGACGGATCGCCGCGCATGGTCGCGACGCCGGGCATCGGCCAGCCGGTCGACGGCGCCGCCGATCTCCAGAAGCAGTTCACCCCGACCGGGCGTGAGGCCAAGGCGTTCCACAACCGCGTCCTGATGCCGGTCATCATCGCCATCTCGCTGCTGGTGCTGCTGCTGCTGGTCTATGTCGCCTTCCGCTTCCGCGAGAAGGCGAACCCGGTTCCGTCCAGGACGTCGCACAACACGACGATCGAGATCATCTGGACCGCCGCCCCGGTGCTGATCCTCGCGCTGATCGCGGTGCCCTCGATCGGGCTGCTCGCCCGCCAGTTCAAGCCCGCGCCCGACAATGCGGTCACGCTGAAGGCGATCGGCAACCAGTGGTTCTGGTCCTACGAATATCCCGATTACGGCGGCGTGTCGGTCACGGCCAACATGCTGAAGGAAAGGAACGAGGTCGGACCCGGCCAGCGGTTCCGCACCGATGCCGACGGGCCGCGCCTGCTCGCGGTCGACAATCGCATCGTGCTGCCGGTCGGCGTGCCGATCCGCCTCATCACCACCGCCAGCGACGTGATCCACAGCTGGGCGATCCCCGCCTTCTGGGTGAAGCTCGACGCGGTGCCCGGTCGCCTGAACGAGACGAGCTTCACCATCGAGAAGCCCGGCCTGTATTTCGGCCAGTGCAGCGAGCTGTGCGGCGCGCGTCACGCCTATATGCCGATCGCGGTAGAGGCGGTGCCGGTCGCACAGTTCAACCAGTGGATCCGCGCCAAGGGCGGCACGCTGCCCGGCGCGGCGGAGGCTGCCGCCCCCAGCAACGCGGTGATCCCGCAGCCGGGTGCCGACGTGGCCGACGAAACGTCGAACGCCGGCAATGCGGCGGACGTGCCGGTCGTCAACGCGACCGAAGCCGCCTCTCCCTCCACCCAGCGCGCCACCGGCAACGGCGGCGGCGTCGGCAACGTGGACCAGTAAGATGACCGATACCGCCCTGTCCCCCGACCATGCGTTCGACGCGCACGGCCATCACGACGCGCACCATCATGACGCGGACCACAAGCCGGGGTTCTTCGCCCGCTGGTTCATGTCGACCAACCACAAGGACATCGGCACGCTCTACCTGATCTTCGCGATCATGGCGGGGATCATCGGCGGCGCGATCTCGGGGCTGATGCGCCTCGAACTGGCCGAACCGGGCATCCAGTGGCTGCCGTGGCTGTCGGGCCATGACGGCGACCAGGCACTGCACTTCTGGAACGTGCTCATCACCGCGCACGGCCTCATCATGGTGTTCTTCATGGTGATGCCCGCGATGATCGGCGGCTTCGGCAACTGGTTCGTGCCGATCATGATCGGTGCGCCCGACATGGCGTTCCCGCGGATGAACAACATCAGCTTCTGGCTGCTGATCCCCGCCTTCGCGCTGCTGCTGGGCAGCACCATGTTCGGCGGCGGCGCGGGCACCGGCTGGACCGTGTATGCGCCGCTGTCGACCTATGGCGAGCCGGGGCCGAGCGTGGACATGGCGATCCTGTCGCTCCACCTCGCGGGTGCATCGTCGATCCTCGGCGCGATCAACTTCATCACCACCATCTTCAACATGCGCGCACCGGGCATGACGCTGCACAAGATGCCGCTGTTCGTGTGGTCGGTGCTGGTCACCGCCTTCCTGCTGCTGCTGTCGCTGCCGGTGCTGGCGGCGGCGATCACCATGCTGCTGACCGACCGCAAGTTCGAGACGACCTTCTTCGATCCGGCGGGCGGCGGCGATCCGATCCTGTACCAGCATCTCTTCTGGTTCTTCGGCCACCCCGAAGTGTACATCATGATCCTGCCGGGCTTCGGCATCATCAGCCACATCATCGCGACGTTCAGCAAGAAGCCGGTGTTCGGCTATCTCGGCATGGCCTATGCGATGGTCGCGATCGGCGCGGTCGGCTTCGTCGTGTGGGCGCACCACATGTTCACGACGGGCCTGAGCGTGAACACCAAGATGTACTTCACCGCCGCCACCATGATCATCGCCGTGCCGACCGGCATCAAGATCTTCTCGTGGATCGCGACCATGTGGGGCGGATCACTGCGCTTCCCCACGCCGATGCTGTGGGCGATCGGGTTCATCTTCATGTTCACCGTCGGCGGCGTGACCGGCGTGGTGCTGGCCAACGGCGGCGTCGACGACGTGCTGCACGACACCTATTACGTCGTCGCCCACTTCCACTACGTGCTGTCGCTTGGTGCGGTGTTCGCGCTGTTCGCGGGCTTCTACTACTGGTTCCCCAAAATGTCGGGGAAGATGTACAACGAGCTGCTCGGCCAGCTGCACTTC
This sequence comes from Sphingomonas silueang, assembly GCF_040049155.1. Taxonomy (NCBI): domain Bacteria; kingdom Pseudomonadati; phylum Pseudomonadota; class Alphaproteobacteria; order Sphingomonadales; family Sphingomonadaceae; genus Sphingomonas; species Sphingomonas silueang. Next base: position 120,519 of record NZ_JBDZDK010000004.1, on the reverse strand, counting down.
TGGGTATTCTTCATCGGCGTGAACGTCATGTTCTTCCCGATGCACCTGCTGGGGTGGCAGGGAATGCCGCGGCGCTACCCCGACTATCCCGACGCCTTCGCCTATTACAACCACATCGCCTCGCTCGGCTATGTCATCATGGGTGTCGGCATGGTGTTCTTCTTCGTCAACCTCGTCGTCTCGCTGATGGCGGGTCGCAAGGCGGCGGGGAATCCGTGGGGCGAAGGGGCGACGACGCTGGAGTGGACGCTGTCCTCCCCGCCGCCGTTCCACCAGTTCGAGACGCTGCCCAAGGTCGACTGACCGTCGAGTCGATCGCCGGAACAGGACGCCCCGGACCCGCAAGGTCCGGGGCGTTTGCGTCTGGCTGCTCCCCTCCCTAGAAGGGAGGGGAGGATGTCGGCCCTGTTCGTTCGCGCTTGCCATTGCGCGCCGGAACCCCCATTTGCGTAACAGAAATGATCGACCGGCCGTGCAACCCGCGCGCCCGGTCGTTCGTGCTTTCCTTTTTACGGGACAGCGCGTACAGGAACCCGCCCGGAAAGCCGGTGCGCCATATTCATACGAGGTATCTGTTTGGCGAAGGAAGAACTTCTCGAAATGCGCGGCCAGGTGGTCGAGCTGCTGCCCAATGCGATGTTCCGCGTCCGGCTCGAGAACGATCACGAGATCCTGGGGCATACCGCGGGCAAGATGCGCAAGAACCGCATCCGCGTGCTGGTCGGCGACGAAGTGCTCGTCGAACTGACCCCCTATGACCTCACCAAGGGTCGCATCACCTACCGCTTCAAGTAAGCGACGTCCCATGGCCCCGGCCATGCGCCTGATCCTCGCGTCCACCTCGCCCCGCCGCCGCGACCTGCTGGCGCGGATCGGCGCGGTGCCCGACCGGGTCGAGGCTCCCGACATCGACGAATCGCCGCTGCCGGGCGAGTTGCCGCGCCCCTATGCGCTGCGGCTGGCCGAGGCGAAGGCGCGCGCGATCGGCCCCTCCGAAGGTGCCGTGGTGCTGGCGGGCGATACCACCATCGCGGTCGGCCGCCGCATCCTGCCCCCCGCCACCAGCGAGGACGTGCAGCGCCAGCTGCTCGGGCTGCTGTCGGGGCGGCGGCACCACTGCCTGTCGGCGGTGTGCGTGCTGATGCCCGACGGGCAGGCGCGCATCCGCGTGGCCGACACGATCGTCGCGTTCAAGCGACTGGAGCCGCGCGAGATCGACGCCTATGTCGCCTGCGGCGAAGGGCTGGGCAAGGCGGGCGGCTATGCGATCCAGGGCCGGGCGGAGGCGTTCGTCCGCTTCCTGTCGGGCAGCCATTCCGGCGTGATCGGCCTGCCGCTGTTCGATACCCGCGCGCTGCTGGAAACGGCGGGCGTGCCGCTTGGCTGACGGCTGGCTGGTCGAACGGGGCATCGGCGAAATCCGCGCCGCGCGGATCGTCGACGGCGCCATCGTCGAGGCCCGGATCGAACCCGACGATGCGTTGCGCGCGGGCACCGTCCTGCCCGCCCGCCTCGTCCGCCGCATCGTCGCCCGCAACGAAGGCATCGCCGCATGGGACGGGGGCGAGGCGCTGCTCCACCCCCTGCCGCGCGGCGTGACCGAAGGGGCGACGCTGCTGATCGAGATCACCCGCCCCGCCCTGTCCGAACCCGGCAAGCCGAAACGCGCCCGCGCCCGTCCCGCCGCACCCGATGCGGTACCCGGCGATGGCCCGACCCTCGCCGACCTGCCCGGCGCGACGCTGCTTGGGTCCTTCGACCGCGACCGGCTGGGCGAGGCGGGCTGGAACGAGTTGATCGAGGAAGCGGCGACCGGGCAGGTCGCCTTCCCCGGCGGTGCGCTGACCATCTCGCCCACCCCGGCGATGACCCTGATCGACATCGACGGCGAGCTTGCCCTCGCCGACCTCGCGCTTGCGGGCGCGCGGGCGGCGGCGCGGGCGATCGCGCGGCTCGACCTCGCCGGATCGATCGGCATCGACCTGCCGACCGTGGGCGACAAGGGCGTCCGCGGCGCGGCGGCGGCGGCGATCGACGCGCATCTGCCGCAACCCTTCGAGCGCACCGCGGTCAACGGCTTCGGCTTTCTCCAGATCGTGCGGCGGCGCACCCGCGCCTCGCTCGTCGAACTGTTCGCGGAAAGCCCGGCGCATGCCCGCGCGCTGCTGCGTCAGGCGGAGCGGACACCGGGCAGCGGCGAACGGACGCTGAGCGCGCATCCGGCGATCCTCGCCGTCCTTGCCGCCCGGCCCGACTGGTGCACGGCGGTCGAGCGACGGCTCGGCGCGCCGCTCGCCTTGCGGGCCGACCCCCGGCTCGCCATATCCGGCGGGCATGTCCAGGCCCGCTTCCCGTAACCAGTGTCCGCTGTGCGACGCCCCCGCCGTCGCCGCCTATCGCCCCTTCTGCAGCCGGGGATGTCGCGACCGCGACATGCTCCACTGGCTGGGCGAGGGCTATCGCATCGCCGGACCGGCAGCGTCTTCGGACGAAAAAGGCGAAACCGGGCTGGACAGCCACGATTCGCGCGGCTAACAGGCGCGCTCTCCCGGCCACGCCGGGCGTGCCCAGGTAGCTCAGTTGGTAGAGCATGCGACTGAAAATCGCAGTGTCGGCGGTTCGATCCCGTCCCTGGGCACCATTTCCTACAATTCGCCCAGCCGCTTCGCGACTACCGGGGCCAGCCGCGTCACGATGCGGTCCACGCCTTGTGCGTTGGGATGCACCCCGTCGGGCAGCATCAGCTGGCGGTTGCCGATCACGCCCGCGAGGATGAACGGATCGAGCACCGCGTCGTACCGCTTCGCCAAGTCGGGCCAGATGCGGTTGAACTGCGCGGCATAGTCCGGGCCGAGGTTGGGCGGCACCATCATGCCGGTCAGCACCACCGGAATGTCGCGGCGCTGCAATTCGTCGAGCATCGCGACGAAATTGGCCCGCGTCTCCGCCGGCGGAATCTGGCGCAGCAGGTCGTTGCCGCCCAGCCCCAGCAGCACGAGGTCGGGCTTGCGCTCCAGCCGGTCGAGCGTGAAGGCCAGCCGCCTGCGCCCCGCCGCGCTGGTATCGCCCGAAATCCCGGCGTTGACGACGCGCGCATCGATCCCGTCGGCGCGCAGGGCGTCCTGCAGATCGTCGGGCAGGCTGTCGCCGCGCGCGAGGCCGTATCCGGCGTACAGGCTGTCCCCGAACGCCAGCACCAGCCGTTCCGGCCCGGCGACCGCCGCCTGCGAGGCGACCGGCGTCGGCGGCGCGACCGCCGCGACATTGACCGGCGCGACGTCGTTGCCCTCCGACAAATCGGGGCCGCCGCAGCCGCCCAGCAGCATCGCGCCTTGGAGAATGGCGATCGCACCCGCATATGGGCGCGGTCCTTGTTGCGTCACCGGCGATACACTCCATGCAAAGCTTCCCCGACGATATGGTTATCGACGCGCGCGGTGTCACCCTGACGCTGGGCCAGGGCGAGGGGGCGACGCGGATTCTCCACGGCATCGACCTTGCCGTCGCAGCGGGGACCAGCGTCGCGCTGCTCGGCGCGTCGGGATCGGGCAAGTCGTCGCTGATGGCGGTGCTCTCCGGCCTCGAACGCGCGAGCGGGGGGACGGTGCGGATCGCGGGCGCGGACTTCGGCGCGATGGGCGAGGACGATCTGGCGCGCGCTCGGCGCGGGCGGATCGGCATCGTGCTCCAGGCGTTCCACCTGCTGCCCACCATGACCGCGCTGGAGAATGTCGCGGTGCCGATGGAACTGGCAGGGGCGCGCGACGCCTTCGCGCTGGCCGAGGCCGAACTGCACGCGGTCGGTCTCGGCCACCGCCTCCGCCATTATCCGGCGCAACTGTCGGGCGGCGAGCAGCAGCGCGTCGCGATCGCCCGCGCGCTGGCGGGTCGCCCCGCGCTGGTGTTCGCCGACGAACCGACCGGCAATCTCGACCGCGCGACCGGCCAGGCGATCATGGGCCTGCTGTTCGATCGGCGCGCGGCGACCCACGCGACGCTGCTGGTCATCACCCACGACCCGGCGCTGGCCGAACGCTGCGACCGCGTGGTCGAGCTGGCCGACGGGCGCATCCTGCGCGATTCAGGCCGATGAGCGACTGGCGGCTCGCCTGGACCTTCGCCCGGCGCGAACTCGATGCGCGCTTCCGCGGGTTCCGGCTGCTGCTCGTCTGCCTGATCCTCGGCGTCGGCGCGCTGGCGGCGATCGGCAGCCTGACGCGGTCGATCACCCATGAACTGGCGGCGCGGGGGCAGAGCCTGCTCGGCGGCGACCTCGAACTCTCGGTATCGCAGCGCCGCGCCGACGTGGCCGAGCGCCGCTCGATGGCGCGGATCGGGCGGGTATCGGAAACGCTGCGGATGCAGTCGATGGCGGCGAACCCCACCGGCGACACCGCGCCGATCGAGCTGAAGGCGGTGGACGGTGCCTATCCGCTCTACGGCACGCTGACCTTGCGGAACGGCCCGGCGCGCGCGCTGCGCCCCGACGAGACCTATGTCGGCCCGGCGCTGCTCGAACGGTTCAAGCTGCGCGTCGGCGGCACGGTGCGCTACGGCAGTGCCCGTTTCACCATCGCCGGGGTGATCGCCGACGAACCCGATCGCCTCAGCGAGGGCTTTACGCTGGGCGCGGTGGCGCTGGTCTCGCTGGACGGCTTGCAGCGCACCGGCCTCATCGCGCCGGGCAGCCTGTACGAGAGCAAATACCGCATCGCCAGCCGCTATGACCCGGCGCAGGCGGCAGAGGCGTTCACCACCCGCTATCCGGGACAAGGCTGGGACACGCGCACCCGCGACCGCGCCTCGCCCGGCGCCGAGCGGTTCCTGACCCGGATGGGCGAGTTCCTCGTGCTGGTCGGGCTGACCGCGCTGGTGATCGCCGGGATCGGGGTGGGCAACGGCGTCGCCTCCTATCTCGCCACCCGGCGCGGCAGCATCGCGACATTGAAGATACTGGGGGCAACTTCGGGGCTGATCGCGCGCGTCTATCTGCTCCAGATCGCGGCGGTATCGGCGGTCGGCATCGCGATCGGGCTGGGGATCGGCATCGCCGCCGTGCCGCTGATCGTGGCGCTGGCCGGAGACGTGCTGCCGGTCGCGCCCGCCTTTGCGATCGAATGGCTGCCGCTGGGGCAGGCGGCGGCGTATGGCCTGCTGATCGCGCTCGCCTTTGCCGCGCCGCCGCTGCTGGCGGCAGGCGCGGTGCCCGCCGCCGGGCTGCTGCGCGGGACGCTCGACCCGCGGCGTGCGCCGCGGTGGCAGGCGGCGGCATGGATGGGCGCGGCGTTCGCCGGGATCGTCGCGCTGGTGCTGGCGACCAGCGAGCGGCCATGGTTCGGCGCGGGCTTCCTCGCCGCCGCCGCCGCGCTGCTGCTGGTGCTGGCCGGGCTGGGACAGGCGATCCGGCTGGGTGCCGCGCGCCTGCCCAGCCCCCGGCGGCCGTTGTGGCGCCTCGCGGTGGCGGCGCTGCACCGCCCCGGCGCGCGGACCGGGGCGCTGGTGGTGGCGCTGGGGCTGGGCCTGACGCTGTTCGTGCTGCTGGCGGCGATCCGCACCAGCCTCGACGCCAATATCGCGAAGACCGTGCCCGCACGCGCGCCTGCGCTGTTCGCGCTCGACGTACCGCCCGAGCGCGAGGGGGCGTTCCGCGACACCATCGCCAACATCCAGCCGGGCGCGGCGGTCCAGACCGTACCGCTGATGCGCGGCACGATCACCGCATACGGCACCACCCGCGTCGCCGATCTCAAGACGATTCCGGAGGGCGCATGGGCGCTGCGCGGTGAGCGGGGGCTGACCTTCGCCGCCCTGCCCCCGCCGGGCAGCGAGATCGTGCGCGGCAGATGGTGGCCCGCGGGTTATGCGGGGCCGCCGCTGGTGTCGATCGACGAGCGGATGGCGCAGGCGCTGAACCTGAAACTGGGCGATCCGCTGACGATCAGCGTCGCGGGGCAGGAACGCAGCGCGCGCATCGCCTCGTTCCGCAAGATCGCGTGGGATACGATGGGGTTCAACTTCGTGATGGTGTTCAGCCCGAACGCGCTGTCCGACGTGCCGCACAACCTTGCGGCGACGGTGACGATGCCGCCGGGGCGCGAACGCGCGGTCACGCGCGCGCTGGCGGGGGGCTTCCCCTCGACCTCGGTGGTCGAGGTGCGCGAGGTGATCGGGCAGGTGCAGACGATCGTCTCGCAGATGGCGACCGCGATCGCGGCGGCAGCGGGGATCGCGATCCTCGCGGGCATCGCGGTGCTGGTCGGCGCGATCACCGCCGCGCGCGAGACGCGGACCTATGACAGCGTGATCCTGAAGACGCTGGGCGCGACGCGCGGGCAGATACTGGCCACGCAGGCGCTGGAATATGCGGTGCTCGCGGCGATCCTCTCGGGCCTTGCCGCCGCGATCGGGCTGGGCGCGGGCTGGTATGTGGTGGTGGAGCTGTTCGGCTTCGACTGGCTGCCGGATTACGGCGCGGTCGCGGCGACGCTGGCGATCGGCGCGGGGGTCACGGTGGGCATCGGCCTGCTCGGCGCGCTGCCGATATTGAGCGCAAGGCCGGCGCGGGCCCTCAGGGAGCTATAAGCGCCTCCCCGCTCGCGGGGAGGGGGACCGCCGCGAAGCGGTGGTGGAGGGGGGTGCCCGAAAACGCTGCCGTTGCGTTCGTGGATACCCCCCTCCACCAGCCTGCGGCTGGTCCCCCTCCCCGTGCCGGGGAGGATCGGCTGGGTTACGCCGTGGCGCGCGGAGCACCGCCGCGACCGCGACCGCCGCGACCGCGACCGCCGCCGCCCGGACGCTGACCACCGCCCGCCGCGGGACGACCGGCACCGCCCTCGCGCTGGGGCTGGCCGCCGCCCTGCCCGTCACGCCGCGGCTGGCCGCCGCGTGCCGGGTTGCCGACCGAACCGCTGCGTGCCGAGCCATGCGCGGGCTTGGCACCGTGCGCATGGGTCGCACGCGGCCGCGCCGGACCGCGCTCGCTGGGCAGCCGCTCGGGGCGGTCGGGGGCATAGGGCGCGCGGCTCGCCTTGATCTGCGCGCTCTGCTGCAGGAAGTCCTCAGGCAGCGGCACGACCTCGACCTTCTGCCTGGTCAGCTTCTCGATGCCCTTGAGATAGGGCCGCTCGTCGTCCGCGCAGAAGCTGAACGCGACACCCGAGGCGCCGGCACGCGCGGTGCGGCCGATGCGGTGGACATACTGCTCCGAGACGTTCGGCAGCTCGAAGTTCACCACATGGCTGACCCCCGACACGTCGATGCCGCGCGCGGCGATGTCGGTCGCCACCAGGATCGGCACGGTGCCGTCGCGGAACGCGGCCAGCGCCTTCTCGCGCTGCGGCTGCGACTTGTTGCCGTGGATCGCGTTCGACGCGATGCCGTTCGCCGCCAGCAGCTTCACGACGCGATCCGCGCCATGCTTGGTGCGGGTGAACACGATCGAGCGGTCGATCTTGGTATTGCGGAAGAACAGCGTCAGCAGCGCCTGCTTCTCCGCCTGCTGGACGAAGGTGACGTATTGCTCGACGCGCTCGGCGGTCGAGGCGACCGGCGTCACCTGCACGGTCGCCGGATCGGTGAGATACTTGTCGGCCAGATCGCGGATGTCCTTGGGCATCGTCGCCGAGAAGAACAGCGTCTGGCGCGACTTCGGCACCATCGCCACGATGCGGCGCAGCGCGTGGATGAAGCCGAGGTCGAGCATCTGGTCCGCCTCGTCCAGCACGAGGATTTCCAGCTCGCCGAGGCCGAGGCACTTCTGGTCGATCAGGTCGAGCAGCCGGCCCGGCGTCGCGACGAGGATGTCGACGCCCGACGCCACGTCGCGGATGTTGCGCGCCACCGGCACGCCGCCGAACACGGTGGCGACGGTCAGCTTGCTGTGCTTGGCATAGGCGCGGGCGTTGTCGGCGATCTGGCTGACCAGTTCGCGCGTCGGGGCCAGCACCAGCATCCGGCAGCGCATCGGGCGGCGACGGACGTTGGCCTTGACCAGCAGGTCGATCGACGGGAGCACGAAGGCGGCGGTCTTGCCGGTGCCGGTCTGCGCGATGCCGAGCAGGTCGCGCCCTTCGAGCACCAGCGGGATCGCGTCGCGCTGGATCGGGGTGGGGGTTTCGTAATTCTTGGCGGCGAGCGCGTCGAGGATCGACTTCGACAGGCCGAGCGACTGGAAGGACATGTGCGTTCCTATAAAACAGGTCCGGCAACCGCATGCCGCAACGACGGGCACACGGGTGGCGGGGCAAAAAATTGCGACCCGCGTGACTAGGGAAGCCGGTTGGAGCCGCGACGCGGAGCCGAGACCCAAGGGGTCCGATCACGCTGCCTGAAAAAGCGTCGCTGCACTGCGGCAGATAGGCGGAACGGACGCCCGCGTCAACCGCGACCGCTTCACCTGCATCATGCAAACGGTCGATGGCGATGGGTAGGTTGCCACCCTACATCGGGTAGCTGATGCACAGCGGCCTGCCCGACCCCCGACTCGACAGCCTGCCGCGGCGGCACCTCCGGCTGCTGGGCGACGCGGCCGACCGGCTGCTGGCGGCCGACGACCCGGCGACGATGGTGCGCGACCTGTTCGCGCTGATCGCCGACGAACTGCGGCTCGACCTCTTCATCAACTACCGGCTCGACGGCGACGAACTGCGGCTCGACGCGCACGGCGGGCTGGACGCGGCGCAGGCGGCGGCGCTCGACCGGCTGGCGCTGGGGCAGGCGGTGTGCGGCCGCGTCGCGCGCGACGGTCATCCGATCGAGGCGTTTTCGATCCAGGCGTCGGACGCGGAGATGACCGACACGGTGCGCGGGCTCGGCGTCGATGCCTATGCCTGCACCCCGCTGATCCATGGATCGACGCTGATGGGCACCTTGAGCTTCGGGCGACGCTGGACCGACCGGTTCGACGCCGACGAACTCGCGCTGCTGCGCACGCTGTGCCACTATGTCGCGCTCGCCAAATATCGCCTGCGCGTCGAGGCGGAGCTGCGCGAGGGGATCGCGACGCGCGAGCGGCTGCTGGGCGAACTCAACCACCGGGTGCGCAATGCGCTCCAGACCGCGGTGGCGGTGGTGCGGCTCGGCATGGCCGACAGCGCGGATGCGGGCGTGCGCGATGCGCTGGCGCTCGCCGCCGGGCGGCTGGAGGTGCTCGCCGCCGCGCATCGCCCGCTCTATGCCACCGCGACGCCGACGCGGATCGATCTCGCCGCGCTGCTGGGATCGCTGGTCGATCAGGACGGATCGCCATGGACGGGCGACACGCCGCCGCCCGCGCTGCCGGTCGAGCAGGCCGCCGCCGCCGCGATGCTGGTGCAGGCGCTGCTGCCCGCCGACGCCGATGCGACGCTGACCATCGGTCAGGCGGGAACCCGGCTCGACCTGCGGTTGCAGGCACCGGGCCTGGGCGCGGCGCAGCCCGCGATCGACGACAGCCGCCTGGTGCGCGCGCTGCTGCGGCAACTGCGCGCCGAACTCGCGCGCGACGGGGCGGACGCGCTGGCCGTGACGCTGGCGGCACATGGCTGAACCGCTGCGCATCCTGGTGGTCGAGGACGAGGCGCTGGTCGCGATGCTGATTGAGGACGCGCTGCTGCTCCACGATCACAGCGTCGTCGGTATCGTCGATACGCAGGCGGAAGCGCTGGCGCTGGCAACACGCGAGCGGCCCGACATGGCGCTGTGCGACGTGCGGCTGGCGACGGGCGACTGCGGCCGGGCGGTGGCGGTGGCGTTGGCGGAGATGGGCGTGCCCTGCCTGTTCCTCAGCGGCAACTGCCCCGACCGCGCCGACCATCCCCGCATCCTCGGCTGCATCGCCAAGCCGTTCCCGACCGCGGGCCTCGGCCATGCGGTGGCCGCCGCCCATGCCCACGCACAGGGGCGGCAACCCGAACGGGTGCCGCCGGAACTGCACTTCTACGCCTGAAGCGGTTTTCGATCGGTCCGATCCCGGACATCCCGTTCGTCCCGCGCGAAGTCGGGGGACGTACCGCAGGCGACCCGCATGGTGTTTCGCCTGCGCTCGACACGAACGGTCGGGGGCTCGGGCCGGGTCCGCCTACCCCGCGATCACCGCCCCGTCCGCGACATGGAAGCGCGTGGCCGCCCCCGGCACCGCCGCGAACAGCGCCGCCTCGGTGCCCGTCAGCCAGACCTGCCCGATCCCCGCCGCCCGCGCGAACAGCGCCGCGCGCCGATCGGGGTCGAGATGCGCCGCCACCTCGTCGAGCAGCAGCACCGGCGCGCGCCCGCTGCGGTCCGCCACCAGTTCGGCATGCGCCAGCACGAGGCCGAGCAGCAGCGCCTTCTGCTCGCCGGTCGAACAGCGCGCCGCCGCCTGCCCCCGGTCGCGATCGGCGACGATCAGGTCGGTGCGATGCGGCCCGCCGAGCGCCCGCCCCGCCGCCGCATCGCGCGCCCGCCCTTCGGCCAGTTCGCGCGCGAAGCGGGCGGCATCGCCCTGCCACCCCTCCAGCGCCAGCGCGGCGCGGGGAAATCCCGCCGCCGGTGCCGCCGCAATCCGCGCGTCGAGCGCAGCGACACAGGCCGCCCGCGCCGCCGCCATCGCCAGCCCATGCTCGACCATCCGCGCCTCCAGCGCCGCCAGCCAGTCGCGATCGGGCACGCCGTCCTCCGCCAGCAACCGGTTGCGCTGGCGCATCGCCGCGTCGTAGCGCGTCGCCTGCACGCCGTGCCCCGGATCGAGCGCCAGCGTCAGCCGGTCGAGGAAGCGCCGCCGCTCGCCCGCCGGTTCGACGAACAGCCGGTCCATCGCCGGGGTCAGCCACAGCACCGACAGCCGTTCGGCCAGCGCCGCCGCCGATGCGTTCGCGCCGTTGATCCGGACGATCCGCCGTTCGGGCGCATTCGGCAGCGTTCCGGTCGCCAGATCGATGTCGCCCTCCAGCGCGGCGGCGACGCCGAAGCCCCCCGCCCCGCCCTCGCGCGCCATGTCCGACAGCGCCGCCCGGCGCAGCCCGCGGCCCGGCGCCAGCAGCGACACCGCCTCCAGCAGATTGGTCTTGCCCGCGCCGTTCGGGCCGCTCAGCACCACGAAGCCCGGCCCCGGTTCGATCGTCGCCGCCGCATGGTTGCGGAAGTCGGTCAGGGTCAGGCGACGCAGCATCGCCCCGTCGTTAGTGTGTCGAACCGGATCATACCAATGTTATACGAACGAAACTTTCCGGGCCCCCGCGAATTGCACGTGTACTCATGCAACAGGACGTCCCGATGAACCGCTTCGCCTTTGTCGCCGCCGCCGCCTTCGCCGTCTCCGCGTGCGGCGCGCAGACGCCGCAGGAAAAGGCCGCCGCGCAGCTGCGCGACCAGGCCGATGCACAGGCCGACGCGATCGAGGCGGCGGCCGAGAACCAGACCGCGCAGATGAAGGTCGAGGCGGAAGGGCTGCTCAACCAGGCGGGCCAGGGCGGCGGCTATGATGCCGAGCGCCTCAAGGTCCGCGCCGATGCGATCAGGCAGGAGGCCAGGCTGGTCGAGCAACAGGCCGAAGCGCGCGCCAAGGCGGTCCGCGACGCGGGCGAGGCACAGGCGAGCGCGACGCTGGCGAAGTAACGCGGCCGCCCCGCCGTATCAGATTCCCGATATCCCCCGCGCGCGCAGCCTTGCCTGCGCGATCCGGTAGGCAACCGGTTCGGCGATCCCGAGCCGCCGGCGCGCATCGTCGAGCGGTTCGGCGAGCAGCGCCGCATAATCCTCGCGGTGCAGCCAGCGGGCGCGGCGGCCATGGCGGTATCCCTCCCACACCGCCCGCGCGAAATCGCGCTCCCCGGTCACGCGCAGCGACTTGACCGCCGCGCCCAGCGCGATCGCCGCCCAGCCCAGTCCGCCGGTCTGGGCATAGGAAAAGGCGACGAGGCAGGCCTCGCCCAGATGCTCCTCGGCGGTATAGCCGGTCAGGACGTGCCAGATGTCGTGCACGTCGCGCTCGCGCCGCCCGAACCAGGCGACGGGATGCTCGACCCGCTGCCAGCCCTCGCCGTCGGCGTAGCTGATGTCGGCCAGCCCCTGCGCCGAAAAGCCGGTGCGGTCGAGGAACGCGCGATAGTGGGCGCCGACGCTCCCCTCGGGCAGCGCGTCGAGCCATGCCCGGTCGGAGAAGCGGTCGGCCAGTTCCACCCGCTGATAGGCGATGCGCCCGCCGCCCGGCTCGGTCAGCAGCCGGGCATAGTTGCGGTGGCTGGTATCGGCGTTCAGCGCCCGCATGATGCGGAACACCTGCACCGTATCGTCGCCGTTCGCCAGCAGCCGCCGGAGCGCCGCCCATGCGGTGCGCCAGTCGCGCCGCATGGGCTGGATCGGTTCGGTTCCCTGCGCGTGGCTCGCCATGCCGCCCTCGTTACTTACAATGCTGTCAATGTGACAGCATCGCGGGCAGGCTTCAAGCGCCGTGGCGGTCGTGCAGATGCGCGCCGGACGGCGTCACCGGATCGGCGTCGACCAGTGCATCCTGCGGGTTCTTGCGGTTGTGGCGGACCGACGACCAGAAGGCGAGGCCGATCAGCGCCGCGCCGATCAGGCCGGTGATCGTCTCCGGAATATGGAAATGCGCCGACAGCAGCATGATCGCCGCCAACGCGACGATGGCATAGAAGGCCCCGTGTTCGAGGTAGCGATACTGGGTCAGCGTCCCGTGATCGACCAGCATGATCGTCATCGACCGCACGAACATCGCGCCGATGCCGAGGCCGAGCGCGATGATGAACAGGTTGTTCGACAGCGCGAAGGCCCCGATCACCCCGTCGAACGAGAAGCTGGCGTCGAGCACCTCGAGGTACAGGAACGACGCGAGGCCCGAACGCGCCGCCGCGCCGGTCACGGCATCGCCGTCGCCCTCCAGCACGGTGCCGAGGCCATGGACGATGATGAACACGACGAGGCCGAGCATGCCCGAGACGAGGAAGGTCAGCGCCTCGTCCGTCGTCAGCATCCGCGACACGCCGTAGAGTATCAGCAGGACGACGCCGACCGCCAGCCCGCTGATCTGCGACAGTCCGGCGATCGGCCGCTCGATCGGGCCGAGCCAGTGCACGTCCTTTTCGGGATCGAGGAAGAAATTGAGGCCGACCATCGCGAGGAACGCGCCGCCGAACCCGGCGATGCCGATATGCGCGCCGGTGATGATCTCCTGGTACCGCTCCGGATCGCCCGCCGCCAGCTTGACCGCCTCTACGGGTCCGACCTGCGCGGCGATGGCGACGATCGCCAGCGGGAACACGATCCGCATCCCGAACACCGCGATCAGCACGCCCCATGTCAGGAACCGCCGCCGCCACTTCGCATCCATGTCGCGCAGCACGGTGGCGTTGACCACCGCATTGTCGAACGACAGCGACACCTCCAGCACGCCGAGCACGGCGGTGATCCACAGGATGCCGAGCGTGCCGCCGACCGTCCCGGTCGATTCCCAGCCCAGCCACGCCGCCAGCGCGAGGCAGACGGCGGTGAACAGGAAGGATCCCTTGTAGTATTTCAGCAGCACCCGGCGTCCCCCATGGCGGTTACGGCCACGTCGCGGGCCTCACCTCTGCCGGACGCGCATAGCGACTGTCGCTCGACAGTCAAAGCTCAGCCGTTGCGGCGAACCATGGATTGCGCCTGTGCGATCGTCTCGCGGGAACCGGCCTGGCAATCGGCCATGATGACCGGATAGGACAGGTCGGTATTGCGCGTCAGCATCGCAGGCACCGCCGCCTGGCATTCGGCGACCGTGGCGAAGGTGGCGGGGGCGATGCGTTCGCGGGTGCAGGCGGCACCGTCGTCGCCGCAACCCAGGATCGCCATGACATAGACCAGCGGGGCCATATCGATCTCCTTGACAATTGCTTAATCCCCCGCGCGGCCGGTTGTTCCGACGAAGCGTTGCAAGCATGCGCCCGGCGCCCCAGATAGCGCTTGCAATGCGCCCCGAAACCCGTGTTCCTTCCGGCCCGACCCGGCCGATGCTCGCGACGCTGCGTCGCTTCCTCCCCTATCTCTGGCCGAAGGGCGCGACCGGCCTCAAGGTCCGCATCGTCGCCGCGATGCTGCTGGTGATCGCGTCGAAGGTGGTGCAGGTGCGCGGCGCGCCCTTCGCATTGCAGGGCGCGATCGACACGATGGCGGCGGGATCGCGCGACGCGCTGTGGCTGGTGGTCGCGCTGGTCGCGGGCTATGCCGCCGCGCGCTTCGCGGGCACGCTGTTCGACAACTTACGCAACGTCGTGTTCGAGCGCGTCGGGCAGGACGCGACCCGGCGGCTGGCGGCATCGGTGTTCCGCCACCTCCACGCGCTGTCGCTGCGCTTCCATCTGGAGCGGCGCACCGGGGCCGTCACCAAGGTCGTCGAGCGCGGGACCAAGAGCATCGACACGATGCTGTACTTCCTGCTGTTCAACATCGCGCCGACGATCCTCGAACTGGGGCTGGTGCTGTGGATCTTCGGCACGCGCTTCGGGGCGTGGCTGGTCGGCGGCACGGTGGCGATGGTGGTGGTCTATATCGGCTTCACCCGGATCGTCACCGACTGGCGGTCGTCCCTGCGCGAACGGATGAACGACCTCGATACCGGCGCGGTCGCGCACGCGGTCGATTCGCTGCTGAACTTCGAAACGGTCAAATATTTCGGGGCCGAGGCGCGCGAGGCGGCGCGCTACGACCGCGCGGTCGCCAGCTATGCCGATGCGGCGGTGAAGTCGGAGAATTCGCTGGCGCTGCTCAACATCGGGCAGGCGTTCATCACCGCGCTGATGCTGGGCGGCGGCATGGCGCTGGTGGTGTTCGGCTGGAACAGCGGGCGCTTCTCGCCCGGCGACGTGGTGCTGGTGTCGACGCTGCTGACGCAGCTGTTCCGCCCGCTCGACCTGCTCGGCATGGTCTATCGCACCGTGCGGCAGGGCGTGGTCGACATGGGCGCGATGTTCGACCTGATCGACACCCCCGCCGACGTGACCGACGCGCCCGGCGCCCCGCCGCTCGCCGTCACGCGCGGCACGGTGCGGTTCGAGGGCGTCGGCTTCGGCTATGGCGACGGGCGCGCGATCCTGAAGGGCATCGACCTCGAGATACCGGCGGGCACGACGCTGGCGGTGGTCGGGCCGTCGGGCGCGGGCAAGTCGACGCTCGCCCGGCTGCTGTTCCGCTTCTACGACCCCACCGCCGGGCGGATCACGATCGACGGACAGGATATCGCGGGCGTGACGCAGGCGTCGCTGCGCGCGGCGATCGGTATCGTGCCGCAGGATACGGTGCTGTTCAACGACACCATCGGCTACAACATCGCCTATGGCCGTGCCGACGCCACGCCCGACGATATCGCGGCGGCGGCGCGCGGTGCGGCGATCGCGCCGTTCATCGCCAGCCTGCCGGACGGCTATGACACCCGCGTCGGCGAGCGCGGGCTGAAGCTGTCGGGCGGCGAGAAGCAGCGGGTGGCGATCGCCCGTACCCTGCTCAAGAACCCGCCGGTGCTGATCCTCGACGAGGCGACCAGCGCGCTCGACAGCCGGACCGAGGCCGACATCCTCGCCACGCTGGAGGCGATCGAGCGCGGGCGCACCACGATCGTGATCGCGCACCGGCTGTCGACCGTGGTCCATGCCGACCGCATCGTCGTGCTGGAAGCGGGCCGGGTCGTGGAGAGCGGCTCGCATGCCGAACTGTTGCGATCGGGCGGCGTCTATGCCGAGATGTGGGCACGGCAGGCGGCGGAGCGCGAGGCGGCGCTCGTCGAGTAGATTCGGTTTCACGCGAAGGCGCGAAGACGCGAAGAGAAGAAGGAGGTTTTCGCGCGGAGGCGCGGAGGCGCAGAGAGCGAGTGCTTGCCGCGACAGCGGCTCTTCATCTCGTCGATGCTGGACAGGCGGCTTCGCCGGACAAACCGGTACCGCCCCACCATCTCTCCGCGCCTCCGCGCCTCCGCGCGAACCAATCCCTTCTTCGTGCCCTCGCGCCTTCGCGTGAAACCGACCTTCTTCTACCCAACCCACATCAACCCCGCCGGACCCTTCCCGCCCCCGAAGCGTAGCCCGCTGTGACGAAAAGGATTAGGCCGATGACGAACAAGCTGCGCAAGACCGCCGTCACCACCGCGCTGATCGGCGGGGTGCTGGTCGGCTGGACCGCGATCGCCGCCGTCGCCGCCGATGCGATGGTCCCGCCCGACGGACGCTTCGTCGACGTGCCGGGCGGGCGGCTGCATTATGTCGATACCGGCGGCGACGGGCCGGTGATCGTCATGCTCCACGGCCTCTACGGCCAGCTCCGCAACTTCTCGTACGCGCTGACCGCCGAGCTGGAGCGCGACCATCGCCTGATCCTGATCGACCGGCCCGGCTGGGGCCATTCGACCGTCGAGGGCACGCAGCCGCCGATCGAGGTGCAGGCGCGGATGATCGCCGATGCGATCGACGCGCTGGGGCTCGATCGCCCGCTGCTGGTCGGCCATTCGATGGGCGGCGCGGTCGCACTGGCGCTGGCGCTCGACCATCCCGCCAAGATCGGCGGCGTGGCGCTGATCGCCCCGCTGACCCGACCGCTGGCGGCGCTGCCCGCGGTGTTCACCGGCAAGGCTCCCCCTGCCCCCTTGCGCGCGCTGGCGGCATGGACGATCGCCACGCCGCTGTCGTCGCTGACCGGGCTGCTGGTGGCGAAGAAGATCTTCGCGCCCGATGCCGTACCGGGCGATTTCGGCACGCGCGGCGGCGGCATGGCGTCGCTGCGCCCGTCCGCCTATGAAGCGGGCGCGTTCGAGATCCACGCCGCCAACCCCTCGCTCGAGGCGATGGTCCCGCGCTACGGCGTCCTCGCGAAGCCGGTCGCGATCCTCTATGGCAGGGACGACAATCTCCTCGACCCGCTGCTCCACGGCGAGGCGACGGCGGCGGCGATCCCCGCCGCCACGCTCACCACCATTGCCGGCGGCCATATGCTGCCCGTGACCCATCCGGGCGAGGTCGCGCGCTGGCTGCGTCCGCTGGCGCGCTGACGATGCGGCGGCTGGTCGTCGCGGCGCTGCTGCTCGGCGGGTGCAATGCCTATGGCGACGGCATGGGCCATATCCTCAGCGGCACCGGCATCGCCGCGCGCGAGCCCGATTATGACGTGCCCTATGTCCCCACCCCCGATACGGTGGTCGACGCGATGCTCGGGCTGGCGGCGGTCAGGCCGGGGGAGACGCTGATCGACCTCGGCTCGGGTGACGGGCGCATCGTGCTCGCCGCCGCACGCGCCGGGGCCTTGGCAAGCGGGGTGGAGATCGACGCGACGCTGGTCGATCGCGCCCGCCGCAATGCCGCGCTGTACGGTCTGGGCGAGCGGGCACGCTTCACCCGTGCGAACCTGTTCGACGTGCCGCTAGGCCAGGCGGACGTGGTGACGATGTACCTGCTGCCGCGGATCAACCTCGCGCTGCGCCCGCGCCTGTTGACCGAACTGCGCCCCGGCACGCGGATCGTGACCCACGCGTTCGACATGGGCGAATGGCGCCCGGACGGCGAGCGGCTGGTCGGCGACCGGAGGGTGTATCTGTGGATCGTGCCCGCCGTCGCGGGCGGCGAATGGCGCGTGACGTTGCCGGGCGGGCGCGAGGCGATGCTGACGATCGACCAGCGCTTCCAGGACGTGACCGGCACGCTGGGCGGCGCGGCGGTGACGGGCAGCCTCAGCGGCAAGACGTTGCGGTTCACCGCGGGCGGACGCAGCTACGCTGGCACCGTCGGCGAGGCGGCGATCACCGGCGACGGCTGGCGCGCGGTGCGGGTGCGATAATCCACCCGACTGCCGCCGTCCGTTCGTGTCGAGCGAAGTCGAGACACCGGGCGCGACGCCTGCGGCACGTCCCTCGACTTCGCTCGGGACGAACGGTTCCCTTTCGGCCCGTCACACCCTAGGTGGGACCGCAATGGCGCCAGACCCGATCCCCGTCCTCCAATCGACCTTCGGCTTTCCCGACTTCCGCGGTGTCCAGCGGCAGGTGGTCGATCGCGTCCTGTCGGGCGCGCGCACGCTGGCGGTGATGCCGACCGGTGCGGGCAAGTCGCTGACCTATCAGCTTCCGGCGAAGATGCTGCCGGGCTGCTGCGTCGTCGTCTCGCCGCTGATCGCGCTGATGCACGACCAGCTGCGCGCGGCGACCGCCGTCGGCATCCGCGCCGCGACGCTCACCTCCGCCGACGACAATCGCGCCGAGACGCGCGGGCGCTTCCTCGACGGCGAGCTGGACCTGCTCTACGTCGCGCCCGAACGCGCGTCGGGCGGGGATTTCCGCGACCTGCTGGCGCGCGGGCAACTGTCGCTGTTCGCGATCGACGAGGCGCATTGCGTCAGCGAATGGGGCCATGACTTCCGGCCCGACTATCGCCTGCTGCGCCCGCTGCTCGACCAGTTTCCGGACGTGCCGCGCCTCGCGCTGACCGCCACCGCCGATGCCCATACCCGCGCCGACATCCTCGAACAGCTGGGCATCCCCCACGACGGGCTGATCGTCGCGGGGTTCGACCGGCCCAACATCCGCTATCACATCGCACCGCGCGACCAGACGACGCGGCAGATCGCCGACGTGATCGCCGCCACGCCCGGCCCCGGCATCGTCTATGTCCAGTCGCG
The DNA here is from genome assembly GCF_040049155.1 of Sphingomonas silueang. Classification (NCBI taxonomy): domain Bacteria; kingdom Pseudomonadati; phylum Pseudomonadota; class Alphaproteobacteria; order Sphingomonadales; family Sphingomonadaceae; genus Sphingomonas; species Sphingomonas silueang. The sequence goes on along the minus strand of NZ_JBDZDK010000004.1, from coordinate 101,919 downwards.
CGCAGGGACCGAGAAGCTGGCCGAGTCGCTGGCGAAGACCGGCCGCCCGGTGCGGGTCTATCACGCCGGGCTCGACCCCGCCGTGCGCCAGCGCAACCAGCACGACTTCGTCGCGTCCGAAGACATGGTGATGGTCGCGACCATCGCCTTCGGCATGGGGATCGACAAGCCCGACGTGCGCTTCGTCGCGCATGCCGGACTGCCGAAATCGATCGAGGCCTATTATCAGGAGACCGGGCGCGCGGGGCGCGACGGCGATCCGGCGGTGGCGCATCTGTTCTGGGGCGCCGAGGATTTCGCCCGCGCCCGCCAGCGTATCGGCGAGGTCGAGCCTGCCCGCCAAGGCGGCGAGCGCCAGCGGCTCAACGCGCTGGGCGCGCTGGTCGAGACGGCGGGGTGCCGCCGCGCCATCCTGCTGCGCCATTTCGGCGAGCATCCGCCCGAACAGTGCGGCAATTGCGACAACTGCCTCAACCCGCCGAACGCGATCGACGCGACCGAGGTGGCGCGCAAGTATCTGTCGGCGGTGTTCCGCACCGGCATGATGTTCGGCGCGACCTATATCGAGCAGGTGCTGACCGGCCAGTCGACCGAGCGCAGCCTGATGAACGGGCATGAGAAGCTGTCCGTCTGGAACATCGTCGACGGCGACGACGTGCGGCTGCTCAAGCCCGTGGGCCGCGCGCTGCAACTGCGCGACGCGCTGCGCGCCAACGACCATGGCGGGCTGGAGTTCGGCCCCGCCGCCCGCCCGCTGCTGAAGGGCGAGGCGACGCTCTCGCTGATCGTGCCGCCCAAGCGCGAACGCCGCCGCCGGGGCGATGTGGTGCCCAACCCGACCGGCGACCCGCTGTTCGAGGCGCTGCGCGCGAAACGCCGCGAGCTGGCGCAGGAAGCGGGCGTGCCGCCCTATGTCATCTTCCACGATTCGGTGCTGCGCGACATGGCGAGCGACCGCCCGCAGACCATCGGCGGCATGCGCCGCATCACCGGCGTGGGCGAGAAGAAGCTGGAAGCCTATGGCGAGGCGTTCCTGGGCGTAATCAGGCAACACTAAGCGCCTCCCCGGCACGGGGAGGGGGACCATCCGCAGGATGGTGGAAGGGGCGTGCCGCGATGGCTGCCGTGGCGTGTGCCGCCAACCCCCTCCACCACCGCTTCGCGGCGGTCCCCCTCCCCGTACCGGGGAGGATTTGCGCTGCCTATTCCTGCGCGCTACATCCCGCGCCATGGATATCCGCCGCATCGACGACCGCATCTCGGTCAGCCCGCAGATCACCGCCGACGACATGGGCCTGCTCAAGGCACAGGGCTTCACGACCATCGTCAACAACCGTCCGGACGGTGAGGAGGCAGGCCAGCCCGGCGGTGATGCGATCGCCGAAGCGGCGGCGGCGGCGGGTCTCGCCTATCACGCGATCCCGATCACCCATGCCGGGTTCAGCCATCCGCAGCTCGATGCGATGGCGGCGGTGCTGGCGGACGCCGACGGGCCGATCCTCGCCTATTGCCGCTCGGGCACGCGCTCGTGCAACCTGTGGGCGCTGGCCTCGGCCAAGCAGGGCGGCGACCCCGCCGAGCTTGCCGACAAGGCTGCGGGTGCGGGCTATGACCTGTCGGGCATGCGTCCGACGCTGGAGGCGCTGGCCGCGCGATAGGCGCTGTTCCGGTCGATCCCGACCATCCGGTTCCGTTCGTCCCGAGCGAAGTCGAGGGACGGGCGGCAGGCGTCGCGCGGGGTGTCTCGACTGTGCTCGACACGGACGGTCGACGGGATGGAGCGCGGCAGCCCCAACCCGCGCCGGATTCCGGACGCCCCTCGTTAACCAATGTTCAACACCATGTCCGCTAATCAAACCTCCGTACCAACAGGGGTTTGGCACATGGGGCAGAGTCTGAAGGCCGCGCACGGCGGCATCGCGCAGTTCGCCGACGAAGGGTCGGCGTGGTTGGACCTCGGCATCCGCTATTCGAGCGGCGGCGGCGGGACCGGCATCGACCTCGTCGAGGCGCATAAATGGTTCAACCTCGCCGCGATGCTCGGGCTCGACGCCGCCCAGGCATGGCGCAGCGAGATCGCCGCCGACATGACCGCCGCACAGATCGCCGCCGCGCAAAAGGCCGCGCGGGCATTCCTCGCGAGCGGCGCTCGGGCGCACTGACGCGCGCTGATACCATCTGATCCGCTCACGCGGATGCGGTTCCAGCCCGCTCCCCCACCCGGCCACCCACACGGTATCCTTGATGGGTGGCCGGGTGGGGGAGCGGGCTGGAACCGCCCTGATCCGGCTTCACCGGATCAGCCGATACACCCCCTACCGCAGCACGAAGCGCACCGTCACGTTCGCGGTGAGTTCCTGTTCGCCGGGCGCGATCGGGGTCGATTCGTCGCGCTGCACCGCGACGCGCGCCATCATCATCGGCATCACCGGCGGCGGCGCGCCCGCCCCGCCCTCGGTGATCGACAGGATGCGATCGACGCGCAGCCCGGCTGCCCGCGCATAGAGATCGGCCCGGGCGCGTGCCCGGCGGATCGCATCGGTCCGCGCCTCGTCCAGCGCGGCGTCGGCGGCGTCGACCGACAGGGTCGGCCCGTCGATCTGGTTCGCCCCCTGCGTGACCAGCGCATCGAGGATCGCGCCGCTCTTCGCAACCTCCCGGAAGCGGACCGACACGCTGTTGCTCGCCTGATAGCCGGTGATCGCGGGCGGCTGATTTTCGGCATAGCGATATTGCGGCTGCAACTGGATCTGCGCGGTCTGCAGGTCGCGGTCGGCCACGCCCGCGCGGCGCAGCGCGGCGACGACGCGGGTCATGCGCTGCGCATTGTCCGACAGCGCGGCGGCGGCGGTCGCCGCCTGCGACACCACGCCCGCGCGGATCGTCGCGATGTCGGGCGTCCGGGTCGCCTTGCCCTCCGCGCTCACCTCCAGCAGCGTGGCATCGGCGGGCCATGTCGCCACGGGCGGCATCACGCTCTGCGCAGCGGCGGGCAGCGCGGTACCGATCGCGGCCAGGATCAAGGCGTTACGGAGCATCGGCAGTTCCTTCGTGTCGGCAGGATAAGGGAAAAGGTCGTTACGCGACCGCGCCACAACGTGCGCTGAACGCAATCGATGCCGCCCTTGTCGTTCTTATCGAAAAACGCGATGGTGCGCTTGAGATCGGTGCTATATTCGGATAATACAGCCCGGAACATGCAGGGGGCTGCGGCCAGCGGGATGGGTGGGATGAACTACGAATCGACGACGATCACGGGGGAACGCCCGCTGCTGGAGGGGCCGGAGCGGCCGCGCTCGCGCCGCCGGGCGGTGATCGTGGGCATCGTCGTGGTGCTGCTGGTGGCGATCGGCGCATGGTGGGCGTTCGGCAAGGGCAAGGCCGACGGCGCCGCCGCCAAGGGCGCCGCGCCCGCCGCCGCGCCCGCCGGATCGCTGCCGAAGGTCACGGTGGTGGTGCCGGGCCGCGAGACGGTGACGCGCAACGTCACCGGCACCGGATCGCTCGCCGCCCGGCGCGAGATGCCGGTCGGCGTCGTCGGCGAAGGCGGGCTCGTCACCCGCGTGCTGGTGGAGCCGGGCAGCTGGGTCGGCGCGGGTCAGGTGCTGGCCACCGTCGACCGGTCGGTGCAGGCGCAGACCGCCGAATCGCTCGCGGCGCAGGTGCGGGTGGCCCGCGCCGATGCGCAGATCGCGCAGACCGAACTCGACCGCTCGAACCAGCTCGTCGGGCGCGGCTTCGTGTCCAAGGCCGATCTCGACCGCAAGACCGCGACCCGCGATTCGGCGGCGGCGCGCGTCCGCGTGGCCGAGGCGCAGCTGGCCGAGACGCAGGCGCGCAACCGCCGCCTCGACATCCGCGCACCCGCGGCCGGCCTCGTCCTCACCCGCGCGGTCGAGCCGGGGCAGGTGGTCGGCGGGGCCAGCGGCGTGCTGTTCCGCATCGCGATGGGCGGGCAGATGGAAATGCGCGCGCAGCTGTCCGAAGCCGACCTCGCCACCGTGCGCACGGGCGTTCCGGCGGAAGTCACGCCCGTAGGCGGCACCCGCGTGTTCAAGGGCGAGGTGTGGCAGGTGTCGCCGGTGATCGATCCGCAGACGCGGCAGGGCATCGCCCGCATCGCGCTGAAGTATGATCCCGCGCTGCGCCCCGGCGGCTTCGCCAGCGCGCGGATCGGGGCGGGTGCCGCCACCGCGCCGCTGCTGCCCGAATCGGCGGTGCTGAGCGACGACAAGGGCAGCTATGTCTATGTCATCGACGCGCAGGACAAGGCGGTGCGCCGCGACGTGCGCGTGGCCGAGGTGTCGGACGAAGGCGCGCTGATCGCCTCCGGCCTGATCGGCGACGAGCGTGTGGTCGCCAGCGCGGGTGCGTTCCTCAACCCGGGGCAGCAGGTGGTGCCGGTGCGCGCCGCCGCCCCGTCCGCCCAAGCTTCCACTCGCAAGGAATAGCGCGATGGGTTTCCGCAACATCTCGGCATGGTCGATCCGCAACCCGGTGCCGCCGCTGGTGCTGTTCCTCGCGCTCACGCTCGCGGGGATCGTCAGCTTCCTGCGGATGGACGTGAACCAGGACCCCGACATCGAGTTCCCGGTCGCGATCGTCGTCATCAGCCAGCCGGGCGCCGCGCCCACCGAACTGGAGACGCAGGTCACGCAGCGCGTCGAGGCGGCGGTGCGCTCGCTCCAGGGGATCGACCAGATCGAATCGACGGTGAACGAGGGCAGCTCGACCACCGTCGTCCAGCTCGACATCGGCACGCCGATCGACCGCGCGGTCAACGACGTGCGCGAGGCGGTGAACCAGATCCGCGGCGAACTGCCCGACGGCATTCTCGAACCGCAGGTCTATCGCGCCAACACGACCGACAAGGATCTGGCGTCGTGGACCGCGATCGCGGACGACATGACGGCGGAACAGCTCAGCTGGTACGTCGACAACACCGTCGCCAAGGAACTGTTGGCCGTCGAGGGCATGGCGACCGTCGAGCGTGTCGGCGGCGTCGATCGCGAGATTCGCGTGACGCTCGATCCCGCGCGGTTGCAGGCGCAGGGGCTGACCGCGAGTCAGGTCAATCAGGCGCTGCGGCAGGTCAATCTGAACGCGGCGGGCGGCAAGGCGGAGATCGCCGGTTCACAGCAATCGGTGCGCGTGCTGGGCAACGCCGCCACCGCCTATGCCCTCAGCCAGACGCAGGTGCCGGTCGGCGGCGGGCGTTCGGTGCGGCTGGCCGACATCGCCGACGTGCGCGACGCCTATGCCGAACCCACCAGCCGCGCCGAATATAACGGCCGCCCGGTGCTGGCGTTCGACATCAAGCGTGCGAAGGGCGCGTCGGACGTGACCGTGTTCCACGAGGCGGAAAAGCGCCTCGCCGACCTCCAGAAGCGCAACCCGCAGGTCCGCTTCGCGCTGCTGTCCAATTCGGTCAAGTTCACCGAGATCCAGTATCATTCGGCCATCTCGGCGATGGTCGAGGGCGCGATCCTCGCGATCGTCGTCGTGTTCCTGTTCCTGCGCGACTGGCGCGCCACGCTGATCTCGGCGCTGGCGATCCCGCTGTCGGCGATCCCCGCCTTCTGGTTCATGGACATGATGGGGTTCACCCTCAACCAGATGACGCTGCTCGCGCTCAGCCTGGTCGCGGGCGTGCTGGTCGACGACGCGATCGTCGAGATCGAGAATATCGTGCGCCACATGCGGATGGGCAAATCCGCCTATCAGGCATCGATCGACGCGGCGGACGAGATCGGCATCGCGGTGCTGGCGACGACGATGGCGATCGTCGCGGTGTTCCTGCCGGTGGGCATGATGCCGGGGATCGCGGGCCAGTTCTTCAAGAACTTCGGCTTCACCGTCGTCGTCTCGGTGCTGATGAGCCTTGCGGTCGCGCGGCTCATCACCCCGATGATCGCCGCCTATTTCCTGAAGGCGCACGGCCACGCCACGCACGGCGAGGGCTGGCTGATGGACCGCTACATGGACGTGCTGCGCTGGACGCTCAGGCATCGCTGGGCGCCGGTCGTCGGCGGCATCGCCGCACTGGCGCTGACCGTCGTGATGTTCATGGTCCTGCCGCAGACGTTCCAGCCGCCGCAGGACCGCGACCGCGTGACCGCCAGCGTCGAGATGGTGCCGGGCACCACGCTCGAACAGACCGCCGTGGTGGTCAAGCGCGTCGAGAACCTGTTGCGCGCCCAGCCGCTGGTCAAGACGGTCTATTCGTCCTCCTATGCCGGCAACGGCCGCGTCACCGCCGAGCTGATCGAGAAGCCGACCTTCGGCATGCGGGTGCGCCACAAGCTGGGGCTGATGGACGATGCCAGCTTCGACAAGCTGCGCTCGACCAAGAGCGTCGAGTTCGAGCGCAGCCTCGCGCCCGAGCTGGCGTCGATCCCCGATGCGCGGGTGTCGTTCCGGTCGCAGTTCGGCTGGGGCGGCTCCAGCCGCGACCTGTCGGTGACGCTGGGCGGCGACGATCCGGTCAAGCTGAACCAGACCGCGAACCAGCTGGTCAAGGAGATGGAGAAACTGCCGATGGTGGTTGCCCCGCGCGTGTCGGGCGACCTGCAACGGCCGGAGATCATCATCCGTCCGCGCAGCGACCTCGCCGCCAGCCTCGGCGTGACCACCGCCGCGCTGTCGGGCGCGATCCGCATCGCGACGCTGGGCGACATCGACCAGAACAGCGCGCGCTTCTCGCTGAGCGACCGGCAGATTCCGATCCGCGTCGCCCTCTCGCGCGACGCCCGCTCGCGGCTGTCGACGATCCAGAACCTGCCGGTGCCGACCGCTTCCGGCGGATCGGTGCCGCTGTCGGTCGTCGCCGACATCGGCTTCGGCGCGGGGCCCACCAAGATCGACCGGATCAACCAGCAGCGCCGCCTCGTCGTCGGTGCCGACCTTGCGCCGGGCGTCGTCTCCGGCGTGGCGATGAAGGCGATCCACGACCTGCCGACCATGAAGAACCTGCCGATCGGCGTCGTCGAACTGACCGTCGGCCAGGCCAAGTGGCAGGCGGAGATGATCCAGAACTTCATCGTCGCGGTGATCTCGGGCATCTTCCTCGTCTTCGGCGTGCTGGTGCTGCTCTACAAGCGGGTGATGCCGCCGTTCGTGAACATGGGATCGCTGCTGCTGGCACCGCTGGGCGGGCTGCTGGCGCTGTGGGTGACGGGCAACCCGATCTCGATGCCGGTGTATATCGGGCTGCTGATGCTGCTCGGCATCGTCGCCAAGAACTCGATCCTGCTCATCGACTTCGCGCTGGAGGAGATGGAGAAGGGCGTCGAGAAACAGGCCGCGATCCTCGATGCCGGGCACAAGCGCGCGCAGCCGATCGTGATGACCACGGTGGCGATGGTCGCGGGCATGGTGCCGACCGCGCTGGCGCTGTCGGGCGATGCCTCGTCGCGTGCGCCGATGGGGATCACCGTGATCGGCGGGCTGACCATCTCGACGCTGCTGACGCTGCTGATCGTGCCGGGCGCGTTCAGCCTCGCGGTCGGCTTCGAGCGCTGGATCGGGCCGCGGCTGTCCCGGCGGCTGCTGACCTATCGCCCCGGCGACGGCGACGACGTGCTGGCGATCGACCACCAGCCCGGCGGTCGCTTGGCCCAGGACGATCGGCCGAAGGGCCTGCCCGCGGCGGAGTGATCCGTACGACGCTGACAAGTTCGGGCGCGGCATTGAACCAAAGCCGCGCTCGAACTTTGTTACGGCGATGCCACGATCCGTCGGCGTCGTCCGCGGGGGCGATGCGGTTCCTCCTCAATTGCGCCGGATGCGGCGTGTCGCCACCGCGCTGCTGGTGGCGATGGCCGCGCTGTTCCTCCTCTCGCGCTCCCAGCAGGGCGGGCATCCGGCATGGGGCTTCGTCCAGGCATTCGCCGAGGCGGCGATGGTCGGCGGCCTGGCGGACTGGTTCGCCGTCACCGCGCTGTTCCGCCATCCCCTCGGCCTGCCCGTCCCCCATACCGCGATCATCCCGCGCAACAAGGACCGGATCGGCGACACGCTGGCGACGTTCCTCCGCGACAATTTCCTGACCGCGCGGGTCGTCACCCGCCGGATGCAGCGGATCGACGTGGCGGGCGCCGCCGGGCGCTGGCTGTCCGATCCGGCGCGGCGCGGCGGGCGGCTGCGGCGCGGTGCCTCGCGCCTCGCGGTCAACATGCTGGAAGCGCTCGACCCCGAACAGTTCGGGACGATGGTGCGCGGCGCGCTCGCCAACCGCCTGCGCCAGAGCGCGGTCGCGCCGATGCTCGGGCGCACCCTCACCACGCTGATCGCCGACGATCGCCACCTGCCGCTGATCGACGCAGGTGTGCGCTGGACCGCCAAGACGCTGGACGCCAACGAGGAACTGGTCCGCGACATGATCCGCAAGCGCGCCGGATCGGTACTGCGCTGGACCGGGCTGGACGAGACGCTGGCCAATTCGGTGCTGAACGGCCTGCGCAAGATGCTGGACGAGGTGGCGGCGGACCCGGCGCACCCCTTGCGCGCCAAGGCGAACGAGGGGCTGGCGCTGCTCGCCCACGACCTGCAACATTCGCCCGAGATGCAGGCGAAGGTCGAACGGCTGAAGGCCGACCTGCTCGCCAATCCGGCGGTGGCACAGTGGTGGATGGGGGTGTGGGAACGCATCCGCGCCACGCTGCTCGCCCATGCGCGCGACCCCGACCGGGCGCTGGCCGGGCCGGTGGGCGAAGCGATGCGGCAACTGGGCGCGACGCTGGAGGCCGATCCGGCGCTCCGGGCCAAGGTCAACCGCTTCGCCCGGCGCGCGGTGGTGGGCGCGGTGGCGGATTACGGCGATGCGATCGTCCGGCTGGTGTCGGACACGGTGCGCGGCTGGGATGCCGCCACCATCACGCTGCGGCTGGAGAATGCGGTCGGGCGCGACCTGCAATATATCCGCATCAACGGCACACTGGTCGGCGGGCTGGTCGGCCTTGCCATCCATGTCGTGGACGTATGGCTGTGAAGAAGGGGTTCCCGCCGGTCGTGTCGTCGCGCACGCCATGCCCCGCGCACACTCCCCTCCCTGAAAGGGAGGGGCTGGGGGCGGGTCGGCCCACGAGGAAACGCCGCACTCGCCACCAGCCTACCCACCCCCGCCCCCTCCCTTCCAGGGAGGGGAGAAGACGATCAGCGACGCCAGTCGAGCACCGGCCAGCCGCGCTTCCTGGCCAGCGCCTTCAGCGGCGGGTGCGCGTTGACCGGAAACGGCTCGTCCGCCCAGTCGAACACTGGCGCGTCGGACACATGGTCGCTGTAGAAGCGCACCCCCACGTCGCCGCGCGCGATGCCGCGGTCGGCCACCCACGCCTCGATCGCGCGCAGCTTGGCCGCGCCGTAGCAATTCTCGCCATGGATGCGCGAGAGGATGTGCCCGCCCTCGCCCGCCATGCTCTCGGTCGCGATCACCGCGTCGAAGCCGAGCAGATCGGCGATCTCCTGCGCATAGAAGCGGTAGGACGCGGTCGCGAGCACCAGCATCCGCCCCTCGGCCCGGTCGGCGGCGATGCGTTCGCGTGCCCCGTCGAGCAGCCCGGTCGCGACCGTCGCCTGCGCGAATCGGCGCGCGGTGTCGGCCAGCCGCTCGCCCGCGACCGCACGGCCCAGCACGACGCGCTGGGTCATCTCCTTCAACCGGTCGCGCCCGTAGAGTTTCAGCGCATAGCCGACCACCGCCGCCCCCGCGATCGGCAGCAGCAGCAGCGCGGCACGCCCCCGATCGCGCGCGGCATGGCGCAGGAACGGGGTCCAGGTCGCGACCCGGGTGATGGTCTTGTCCATGTCGTAGATGGCGAGATCGGGATGGGACATGGAACGCGCGCGTATCATCTTGCCGCGTCGCCGCAAATCGCCGATGGATGGATGTGATGAGCGCTTCCGCCGATTTCTCGCACGTCCGGTCCGATGGCGGGCAGGTGCTCCGCTTCACCGGCAATCTGTCGCTGAGTTCGATCGGCGACCTGCCCGACCGGCTGGGCGCGATCCGCGAGCCGGTGCACCGCATCGACCTGTCGGGGATCGACCGGATCGATACGGTCGGCGCGTGGGTGATCCACCGCTTCGCCCGCGACCGCGACGTCACGATCGAGGGGCTGAACCCCGACAGCCGGCACCTGTTCGATCAGGTCGCCGCCGCCGACGATCCGGTCGTGCGCAAGGACAAGGCGGTCAGCCCGCCGATCCGCGTGCTGGAGGAGATCGGCGAGGCGGTGTCGGGCAGCGGCAGGCAGCTGCTCGGGCTGCTGGGATTCATGGGCGCGACCGTCCTCGCCTTCGGCAATGTCGTGCGCCATCCGCGCCGCTTCCGCTTCAACGCGACGGTGCAGCGCTTCGAGGTGGTCGGCGTATCCGCGCTCGGCATCATCGGGCTGATGAGCTTCCTGATCGGCATGGTCATCGCGCAGCAGGGCGCGGTGCAGCTCAGGCAATTCGGCGCGGAGGTGTTCACGATCAACCTGATCGGTCGCCTCACCTTTCGCGAGCTGGGCGTGCTGATGACCGCGATCATGGTCGCCGGGCGATCGGGATCGGCGTTCGCGGCGCAGCTCGGCACGATGAAGCTGACCGAGGAGATCGACGCGATGCGCACCATCGGCGTGTCGCCGATGGAGGCGCTGGTGCTGCCGCGCGTCATCGCCGCGATCGTGATGATGCTGCTGCTCGGCTTCTATGCCTCGATCATCGCCATCATCGGCGGCGGGCTTTTGAGCTGGGCGCAGCTCGGCATCCCGCCGATCACCTTCGTGACGCGCATCCGCGAGGTGGTGCCGATCACCGACCTGTACATCGGCCTCATCAAGGCGCCGGTGTTCGGCGCGATCATCGGCATGGCGGGGTGCTTCCACGGCATGCAGGTGGAGAGCGACGCCGAACAGGTCGGCAGCCGCACGACCGCGGCGGTGGTGCAGGCGATCTTCCTCGTGATCGTACTGGACGCCTTTTTCGCGATCTTCTTCGCCTGGATCGGATGGATATGAGCGACCACGACTCCATCATCCGCGTCCGCGGCCTCACGAACCAGTTCGGCGATCAGGTCATCCACGAGGGGCTGGACCTCGACGTGCGGCGCGGCGAGATCCTCGGCGTCGTCGGCGGATCGGGCACCGGCAAGTCGGTGCTGATGCGCTCGATCATCGGGCTTCAGACCCCGGCGGCGGGCGAGATCGAGGTGTTCGGCGAGAACACCATCGGCCGCGAGGAGACGGAGGCGGTCGAGATCCGCAAGAAATGGGGCGTGCTGTTCCAGGGCGGCGCGCTGTTCTCGACGCTGACCGTCGCCGAGAATGTGCAGGTCCCGATCAAGGAATTCTACCCGAAGCTCAGCCCCGCGCTGCTGGAGGAGATCGCCGGCTACAAGGTCGTGATGACCGGCCTGCCCGCCAACGCCGGGCCGAAATATCCGAGCGAGCTGTCGGGCGGCATGAAGAAGCGCGCGGGGCTGGCGCGCGCGCTGGCGCTCGATCCGCAGCTGCTGTTCCTCGACGAGCCGACCGCCGGGCTGGACCCGATCGGTGCGGCGGCGTTCGACGATCTCACCGCCTCGCTCCAGAAGACGCTGGGGCTGACGGTGTTCCTCATCACCCACGACCTCGACACGCTGCACGCCATCTGTGACCGGGTGGCGGTGCTGGCGGACAAAAAGGTCATCGCGGTCGGCACGATCGCGGAACTGCTCGCGCTGGATCACCCGTGGATCCAGGAATATTTCAACGGACCCCGCGGTCGCGCCGCCACCGATGCACAGGATCGCATCGCCGCGCGCGAACGTTCCGACGCTGACGGCACGCAGCCGGCACCGTCCCAAGCCCAGAGGCGCTGATGGAAACCCGGTCGAACCATGTCCTCGTCGGCGCCGTGGTGCTGATCCTGCTCGCCATGCTGGCGCTGTTCACCGTGTGGCTCGCACGGGTCGGCGGCGGCAGCGAGAAGGAATATGACGTCTTCTTCAAACAGGCGGTCGACGGCCTTGCCAAGGGGTCGCCGGTGTCCTTCTCGGGCGTGCCCTCGGGCCAGGTCGAGGATATCGCGCTGTGGCCCAAGGACCCGCAATTCGTGCGGGTGCGGATCAAGGTGAAGGAGGAGACGCCGGTCCTGCTCGGCACCACCGCGACGATCGTCGGCAGCTTCACCGGCGTGTCGACGATCACGCTGGACGGCGCGGTCAAGGGCGCGCCGCCGATCCGGTGCCCGGAGGTCAATCCGCAGGAAAGCTGCCCGATGGGCGTGCCGGTGATCCCGCCCAAGGCGGGCGGCGTGGCCGCGCTGCTCAGTTCCGCGCCGCAGCTGCTCGAACGGGTGACGACGCTGACCGAACGGCTGGCCGACATGCTGTCGGATCGCAACCAGGCGTCGATCGCCGCGATCCTCGACAACACCAACCGCCTGACCGACGCGCTGGCCGATCGGGGGCCGGAGATCGCCGCGACGCTGGCCGAGACGCGGATCGCGATCCAGCGTGCCGGGATCGCATCGCAGCAGATCGGCGAGCTGGCCGCGACCACGAACGGCGTGCTGGCCAACGACATCCAGCCGACGATCCAGCAGCTCAACCGCACCATCGCCAGCGCGCAGAAGAGCGCCGACACGCTCAATGCCGCGATCGGCGACGCGCAGCCGGGGCTGAAGGCGTTCAGCAAGCAGACCGTGCCGCAGGTCAACCAGCTGGTCGGCGACCTGCGCGCGATGACGAGCGCACTCGCCTCGGTCGCGGAAAAGGTCGATCAGGGCGGGGCAGGCGCATTGGTCGGCAGTCCCAAGCTGCCCGACTACAAGCCCCAGAAATAATGGCCGAAGAAGTGAGGACGCCCATGAAGAAGCTGTCGGTTCTGCTCCTCCTGCCGCTGGCCGCGTGCATCCGCTTCGGCGCGGCGCCGCCGCCTGCGCTGCTGACCCTCGCCCCGGCGACCGAGGTACCGGCGGGCCGCACCCAATCGTCGGCGCAGGCCAAGTCGATCACGGTGCAGGTGCCCTCCGTGCCGCAGTCGCTGTCGGTCACGCGCGTGCCGGTGCAGTCGAGCGATACCAGCATCGCCTATGTCAAGGATGCGCAATGGGCCGAACCGCCTGCGCGGCTGTTCGCGCGGCTGCTGTCCGACACGCTGACCGCGCGCAGCAACATGGTGGTGCTGAGCACGCGGCAGGGCTTCACCGATCCGGGCGCGCAACTGTCGGGCGAACTCCGCGACTTCGGCATCGACGCGACCCGCGGCGAGGCGGTGGTGACGTTCGACGCCACGCTCCAGCGGGTGAACGCCACCCCCTTCGAGAAACGCCGGTTCGAGGCGCGCGTGCCGGTCAGCCCGATCGACGCGACCACCGTCGGCCCGGCCATCAACCAGGCAGCGAACCAGGTGGCGGCGGCGGTCGCCGACTGGGCGCGATAGGCTGGGCACGCCGTCGTCACTCCCGCGCAGGCGGGAGTCCATAGACGCCGACCGTGGGGAATTCGCCGCATCGTCGGTGCATATGGATTCCCGCCTGCGCGGGAATGACGGCTGCTTGTAGTACCCGGTCGATCCGCCTCGCGCACATCAACCGGGGCAACTCATCCCGGCATCGCGGCGTTACGACAGCGGAACAACCATCTTCGTACCGCAGGGAGCCGACCACCGCATGACCATCGTCCGGCAGCGAATCGAGCGTGGCGGCTTCCTGTTGTTCCTCGCGCTGATGACGGTCGCGCTGGTGGCGGTGGTGTCGGGCTTTCTCGGCGCGCTGCTATGGGCGGGGCTGGCGGCGTTGCTGTTCCAGTCGCTGTTCCAGTGGATGCTGCGGCGCCATCCGGGCCGACGCAACCTTGCCGCCGCGCTGACCCTGCTCGTCATCACCGTGGCGGTGGTGATCCCGGCGCTCGTCATCGCCAGCATGGTCGTCGAACAGTCCGCCGGGGTCTATACGCAGTTGCGCAGCGGGCAGATCAACTTCGCGACCTATTTCGAGCAGGTGCATGCCGCGCTGCCGCCACGGCTGCGCGGCTGGATCGACAGCGCGGGCTTCGGCAGCATCGAGCGGATTCAGGCGCAACTGTCGCAGGCGGTCGGCGCGAGCGCGAGCACGCTGGCCCAGCGTGCCTTCACCATCGGCGCCAATGCCGCCTCGTTCCTGCTGGCGTTCTGCGTCGGCCTCTACGTCACCTATTTCCTGCTGCGCGACGGCGACCGGATCGGCCCGGCCATCGTCCGCACCCTGCCGTTCGAGCCGATGGTGGCGCAGCGCATCGCCGACAAGTTCGTCGCGGTCGCCCGCGCCACCGTGAAGGGATCGGGCGTGGTCGCGCTGGTGCAGGGGGCGCTGGGGGCGATCACCTTCTGGATCGTCGGCCTGCCCGCCGCGTTGCTGTGGGGCGTGGTGATGGCGATCGCCGCGCTGCTGCCCGCGGTCGGCCCCGCCATCATCTGGGGGCCGGTCGGCATCTATCTGCTGGCGACCGGCGCGGTGTGGCAGGGCGTGGTGGTGTTCGCCTCGGGCGTGCTGGTGATCGGGCTGGCGGACAACATCCTGCGTCCGCTGCTGGTCGGGCGCGATACAGGCATTCCCGACTGGCTGGTGCTGGTGACGACGCTGGGCGGCATCGACCTGCTGGGCCTGAGCGGCATCGTCGTCGGACCGGTGGTCGCGGCGCTGTTCCTGACCGGCTGGTCGATCCTCGCCGAACAGCGCGGGCGGAGCGTGGACGGGACGGCGGAAAGCTGAGGCCTGCCCAACCGTCCCGACCGTTCGTGTCGAGCGCAGTCGAGACACCGTGCGAACCGTCTGCGGCACGTCCCTCGACTGCGCTCGGGACGAACGGCATGCAGGTTCCTGCGTCTACAACGGGTGCCCCGCGCGACAGCGCTCATACTCGACCGGATCATGGGTGCAGGTGACGGTCAGTTCCCCCGCCCGCTCGATCGACAGCACGCGCAGCCGTTCCTGATTGGTCATCCGCGCGGTCGCATCCACCTCCATCAGCCGTTGATAGGCGCGCAGGCCCGGCGTACAGCGCCGCCGCGCCCGCCGCATCTCGCCGCGATAGAAATAGGCGTCGCCCGCGTGGAGCAGCCAGTGCCCGTCGTCCCGCCGGATGGCGACGCCCGCATGGCCCCAGGTGTGGCCGGGCAGCGGCACCATCAGTATCTCGGGCGGCAGGCCGTGGAGGTCGCGCACCGCATCGAACCCGAACCACCCCTCGCCCTGCGCGCCATAGCATTGCCAGTGGCGCACGCCGTCCAGTTGCGCCCGCCGCCAGCGGTTGCGCGCGACGACGCCGGTATGCGGCCCGGTCGCATCGTCATATTCGCGCCGCATCACATGGACACGGGCATTGGGAAAATCGTCCAGTCCGCCGGCATGATCGAAGTCGAGATGGGTGACGACGATATGCCGCACGTCCGCCGCCCGGTGGCCCAGCGCCTCGATCTGGCGGATCGCCGTCTCGCGCTCGCGCAGGCGGATGTTGAGCATCAGCCGCCACGGCAGGGTGATGCGCGGATCGGGCCGGGCATGGGGATGCGCGACGTCGTGCAGCCCATAGCCGGTATCGACCAGCACCAGCCCGTGTGCATCGGTTTCGATCAACAGGCAGTGGCAGACGATCCGCCCCAGCGGCGCGACGCTGCGCCCGTCGAACAGCGCGCCGCCCAGCGGACAGTCGGTGCCGCAGTTGAGATGGTGGATGCGCATCGGGTTTCTCCTGCGATCATCGTCATTCCCGCCTGCGCGGGAATGACGAAGGTGGGGCGGGCTGCCGCCCGCCCCGCTTCTCACCCGATCTGCTGGTCCTGCGCACCGCTGTCGGGGCGGGCCGGGCCGAGGATCGGCTCCTCGCCCAGCGGCTTGTTCTGGAACACGGTGAACTCGCCGCGCCCGTCCATCGACGGGCCGTCGGTCCAGCGCCCTTCGGGGAAGGTGCCGTCGACCGAGGTCGCGTAGAAATTATAGTTGTTCGCCTGATCCTCCATCTCCTGCGGGAAGGAATTGGGGATCGGCAGGTTGGCGGTGCCGCCCAGCTCCTCGATCACCGCCAGCCATTGCTGCTGGTGCATCGTGTCGCGGGCGATCATATAGTGCAGCATCTTGCGCATGCCCTCGTCATGCGCGGCGTTGAAGATGCGCACCGCCAGCACCCGCCCGGTGCTCTCGGCCGCGACATTGCAGTACATGTCGGCGGCGACATTGCCGCTGGCATAGATGTGGCTCATGTTGAACGGCACGCCGTCCGAATCCATCGGCATCGCCGCCAAGCCACCCGACAGCAGGTTCTTGTGGATCAACCCCTCGATACTGTGCCGCGGGTTCTCGCCGCCCATCACCGCGCCGACGATCGAATCCTTGACGCCTTCCTCCTGCAACTGCGTCGGTGCCTTGTCGAGATTGAGCGCGACGGCGGTCGCCAGCATCTCGATATGGCCGATCTCTTCCGTGGCGGTGTGGAGCAGCATGTCGCGATATTTCGGCGTCGGCGCGCGATTGCCCCACGCCTGGAAGAAATATTGCATGCACACGCGAATCTCGCCTTCGACGCCGCCGATCGCCTGTTGCAGGATACGCGCGAACGCCGGGTCGGGGTTGGCGCAGGTGACGGGGAATTGCAGCCGCTTGTCGTGATAATACATCGCTCAGCTCCATCGGTCGCCGTGGGGGACACTGGGCCTCAACCGATCACGTCACGATAAGTCGTTGTTTTTGCGTATCAAACTGCCTGTATTTTTACCCGATCCAGATTAGTTTTTTCCCGGCGATTGCGGCCCGCACCCCGTTCGTGTCGAGCGAAGTCGAGACACGCGGCGCAGCGTTCGCGGCACGTCCCTCGACCATGCCCGGGACGAACGGGGTCGGAGCAAACGGCTCAGTTCGACCGCGTGGGATCGGTCATCGGATCGGCCATCTCGCGCGATCCTTCCAGCCGGGCGACGGGGAGCGATCCGGTCTGGCGCTCGATCATGCGGTGGACGCGCGGCGGTTCCTCGCCCCGGTGCAGCTTCAGCAGCGCCTCGCTGTTGGCATGGTCCGCCTGCGTCCGGCGCTGGTTGTGGCGGATATAGTCGAGCCAGGTCGAGACGTGGTAGCGCTCGATCCACAGTTCGGGATCGTTCAGGTCGCGCAGCAGCGCCCAGTGATGCGCGCCGTCGCGCCGCCGGATGCGCCGCCGCTCGGCCATCACCCCCAGGAACGCGACGACATCGCCCGGCGCGATGCGATAGTCGATCGTCACCACCACCGGTCCCGACCGCGCCTCGACCGGCACGGCGGTGTCGGGCGTCTCCCACCCGCGCGGGTCGAGGTTCGCCGTCTCGATATCGGGCAGCGGCAGGCGCAGCCCGGCGACGACGCTCAGCAACTGTACCCCCGCCGCCGCGAACAGGGCGGTCGCGACCCCGCGCCCCTCCGCCACCGAACCGAACAGCCAGCTGCCCGCCGCCATCCCGCCGAACGCCGCCATCTGGTACAAGGCCAGCGCGCGGGCCACGACCCAGCGGGGCGCGGCCATCTGCACCGTCACGTTGAAGGTGCTGAGCGCCAGCACCCAGCCTGCGCCCGCCAGCACCAGTGCGATCAGCGTCAGCGGCAGGAACGCGCTGACCCCCGCCACCGCCGCCCCGATCGCAAGGCCGGTGGCGGCGACGCGCACCACCCGCTCGGTCGGCCAGCGCCGCCTGAGGCGCGTGCTGCCCAGCGCGCCTGCCACCGCGCCGATGCCGAATGCCCCCAGCAGCGCGCCATAGGTCAGCGGCCCGCCGGTCACGAGGTCGCGCGCGATCAGCGGCATCATCGCCGGGACCGCGCTGGCCGCCACGCCGAACAGCGCGGCACGCAGCAGCACGGTGCGGATGCTGGGCGACATGCGGACATAGCGCACCCCCGCCGCCATCGCGAGGCCGAGCGTCTCGCGCGGCAGCAGCCGGGGGGCATAGTTCGGCTGCCACCGCGCCAGCACCGCGATCAGCCCGATATAGCTCAGTGCATTGGTCAGGAACGCCGCCGCCGCCCCCGCCGCCGCGACGATCGCGCCGCCGATCGCCGGACCCAGGCTGCGCGCGATGTTGAACCCCATCGAGTTGAGCGCGACGGCGCTCGGCAGGACGCTGCGCGGCACCATGTCGCCGACCGATGCCTGCCACGCCGGGCCGTTGATCGCGGTGCCGCAGCCGATCAGGAAGGTGAAGGTCAGCAGCAGCCACGGCGTCAGCACGCCTTCCCATGCGCACACCGCCAGCACGACCGATACCGCCAGCATGAACCCCTGCGCCGCCAGCATCACCCGCCGCCGGTCGAGATTGTCGGCGACCGCCCCCGCCCATAGCGACAGCAGCATGATCGGCAGCGTGGTCGATGCCTGTACCAGCGCGATCATCTGCGGCGAGGAGGCGAGCGCGGTCATCATCCACGACGCGCCGACCGACTGGATGAGCCCGCCGAAGTTCGACGCCATCGACGCGATCCAGATCGCACGGAAGATCGGGATCGACAGCGGCCTGCTCGGCTGCGCGGTCGCGGTCGTTACGGGGGTAGCGGTCATGGCGGGGTGAATGCGGGAAGCATGCGCTTTGTGCCATGGAAAAGCCGATCGCCCTTGCGAGCCGCCCGCAATGCGCGCACGCGACGGGCATGTCGCCGCCCTATCTCCTCGACGCCGACGGCGCGCTGCTGACGGTGCGCGTCACGCCCAGGGCATCGCGCAGCGCGCTGGCGGGCACGATCGCGCTGGACGACGGCCGCACCGCGCTGGCGCTGCGCATCGCCGCCCCGCCGGTCGACGGCGCGGCCAATGCCGAAGTCGTCCGCCTCCTCGCCAAGGCGCTGGGCGTGGCGCGCGGGCGGGTGACGATCGTGGCGGGCGATTCGGCGCGGGTGAAGCGGGTGCGGGTGGCGGGCGATCCGGCAGCGTTGGAGGCGGCGTTGCGCGACCTTTTCACCTGAACCCTACCCCGTTTGCCGACGCCCCGCACCCACCCGTTCGTCCCGAACGAAGTCGAGGGCCGTGCCGCAAGCGTCGCGCCGGGTGTCTCGACTACGCTCGACACGAACGGTCGGGATGCAGGATCGGAACGAAGGCCGGTAAACTCGCCCCTACTCCCGGATATCCCGCCGGAACGTCTCGGGCAGGAACAGCACGCCCAGCACCAGCGTCACCACCGCCAGCACCACCGGATACCACAGCCCGTAATAGATATCCCCGGTCGCCGCGACCATCGCGAACGCCGTGGTCGGCAGGAAGCCGCCGAACCAGCCGTTGCCGATATGATAGGGCAGCGACATCGACGAATAGCGGATGCGGCTGGGGAACAGTTCGACCAGCAGCGCGGCGATCGGGCCATAGACCATGGTGACGAGGATCACCATGAACCACAGGATCGCGACGACCTTGACCGTATCGATCGCCGCCGGATCGGCCTTGGCCGGATAGCCTGCCGCCGCCAGCGCCGCCGCCACATCGCCCTGATACGCCTTGATCGCCTCGGCGCGCGCCGTCCCCGTCACCTGCGCCGGATCGGGCGTGGCGAGTGCGGCGCTGCCGACCTCGATCCGGGCGATCGTACCCGCCGGGGCCTCGACATTGGTGTAGCTGATGCCGTTCTTCGCCAGCCAGGATTTGGCGATGTCGCAGCTCTTCGCATCGAACTTGTTGCCGCCGACCGGATCGAACTGGAACGAGCAGTCGGCGTCATGCGCCACCACGCGCACCGGCGCGCTCGCCTGCGCCGCCGCCAGCGCGGGGTTCGCCGCCTGCGTCAGCGCGCCGAACAGCGGGAAATAGGTGAGCGCGGCGATGGCGCAGCCGCCCATGATGATCCACTTGCGCCCGATCCGGTCGGACAGCCAGCCGAAGAAGACGAAGAACGGCGTGCCCAATGCCAGCGCCACCGCCAGCAGCACGTTCACCGTCGCCCCGTCGACCTTCATCATCTTTTCGAGGAAGAACAGGACGTAGAACTGCCCCGTATACCACACCACCGCCTGGCCCATGGCGGCCCCGAACAGCGCGATCAGCACGACCTTCAGGTTCGGCCAGCGCAGGAACGCCTCGGTCAGCGGCGCCTTCGAGGTCTTGCCCTCGGCCTTCATCTTCAGGAACACGGGGCTTTCCGACAGTTGCAGCCGGATCCACATCGATACGCCCAGCAGCAGGATCGACACGAGGAACGGCAGCCGCCAGCCGAAGCCGCCGAACGTCTCCTCGCCCAGCAACGTGCGGAATCCGATGACGACCAGCAGCGCGGCGAACAGCCCCATGGTCGCGGTCGTCTGGATGAAGCTGGTGTAGAGGCCACGCTTCCCCGGCGGGGCGTGCTCGGCGACATAGGTCGCCGCCCCGCCATATTCGCCGCCCAGCGCCAGCCCCTGGAGCAGCCGGAGGCCGACGAGGATGATCGGCGCGGCGATCCCGATCGAGGCATAGGAGGGCAGCAGCCCGACCGCGAAGGTCGACAGGCCCATGATCCCCATCGTCACGAGGAAGGTGTTCTTGCGCCCGACCAGATCGCCGATCCGCCCGAACACCAGCGCGCCGAACGGCCGGACCGCGAACCCGGCGGCGAATGCGCCGAGCGCGAGGATGAACCCGGTCGTCTCGTTCACGCCCGAGAAGAACTGTTTCGAGATATAGGTCGCGAGCAGTCCGTAGAGGTAGAAGTCGTACCACTCGAACACGGTGCCGAGCGACGATGCCGCGATCACCAGCTTCTCGTTCTGGCCCTTGGGGTGTGCCCCGGCCGTCGTCGCATCCGCCATGGCGGCATCCTCTCCGTGAAAGGGCGGCGCACGGTCTGATGCCGCACGTCCGAACGCGGCGATTGTCGCCCGCCTGTGCGTCATCGACCAGTACGACCTTGGTCGTAGGCACCACCGGCTTGACGCGCGCCCATGCAACCACAGATCAAGGGCACAGGAGAGAGACATGACCGAGACGATCCACGCCGCCCCGCGCGATTCTGCGGCACAGCTGGACAAGGCGACCTATGACGCGCGCTACGCCGCCTCGGTTGCCGACCCGGAAGCCTATTGGCGCGAGGGCGGCACCTGCATCGACTGGTCGCGGCCCTATACGCAGGTCAAGGACACCTCGTTCGACGAGGCCGACTTCCGCATCCGCTGGTTCGCCGACGGGCAGACCAACGTGTCGGCCAACTGCCTCGACCGCCATCTGGAAACGCGCGGCGATCAGGTAGCCATCCTCTGGGAAGGCGACGAACCGGGCGAGACGGCGCGCGTCACCTATCGCGAACTCCACCAGCAGGTCTGCTGCTTCGCCAACGTCCTGAAGGCGAAGGGCGTGAAGAAGGGCGACCGCGTCACCCTCTACCTGCCGATGATCCCGCAGGCCGCCGCCGCGATGCTCGCCTGCACCCGCATCGGCGCGATCCATTCGATCGTGTTCGGCGGCTTCAGCCCCGACAGCCTCGCCAACCGCATCGTCGATTGCGACAGCAAGCTGGTCATCACCGCCGACGAGGGTTGCCGCGGGGGAAAACGCATTCCGCTCAAGGCCAATGTCGACAAGGCGTTGCGGCACGCGCCGGGCGTCGAGACCGTCCTCGTCATCCGCCGCAGCGGCGCGGACGTGCCGATGCAGGCGGGGCGCGATCACTGGCTCCACGACCTGTTGGCCGACGCCTCGCCCGATTGCCCCGCCGAGCCGATGGATGCGGAGGACCCGCTGTTCATCCTCTACACCTCGGGTTCGACCGGCAAACCCAAGGGGGTGCTGCACACCACCGGCGGCTATCTGGTGTGGGCGCACACCACCTTCCGCGACGTGTTCGATTACCGGGAGGGCGAGGTGTTCTGGTGCACCGCCGACATCGGCTGGGTGACGGGGCACAGCTATGTCGTCTACGGCCCGCTGTCGAACGGGGCGACGACCGTGATGTTCGACGGCGTGCCCAACTATCCCGACCATGGCCGGTTCTGGGAGACGATCGACCGGCTGGGCGTCAACATCTTCTACACCGCCCCGACGGCAATCCGCGCGCTGATGCGCGAGGGCGACAAATGGGTGACGCAATCCGGCCGCCAGTCGCTGCGCCTGCTCGGCTCGGTCGGCGAACCGATCAATCCGGAGGCGTGGGACTGGTACCACCGCGTCGTCGGCGAGCGGCGCTGCCCGATCGTCGATACCTGGTGGCAGACCGAGACCGGCGGCATCCTCATCTCGCCCCTGCCCTATGCCACCGACCTGAAGCCCGGCAGCGCGACCAGGCCGCTGCCCGGCGTGCAGCCGGTGATCGTCGATGCCGAGGGCAAGGTGCTCGACGGCGCGACCGAGGGCAATCTGTGCATCGCCGACAGCTGGCCGGGGCAGATGCGGACCGTCTGGGGCGATCACGACCGCTTCTTCCAGACCTATTTCACCACCTATCCCGGCAGATACTTCACCGGCGACGGGGTGCGCCGCGACGGCGACGGCTATTACTGGATCACGGGCCGCGTCGACGACGTCATCAACGTCAGCGGCCACCGCATGGGCACCGCCGAGGTCGAAAGCGCACTCGTTGCGCACCGGAAGGTCGCCGAGGCCGCCGTCGTCGGCATGCCGCACGACATCAAGGGGCAGGGCATCTACGCCTATGTCACGCTGAACGCGGGCGAGGAACCGTCGGACGACCTGCGCGCCGAACTGCGGACATGGGTCCGGCAGGAGATCGGACCCGTCGCCACGCCCGACGCGCTGCAATTCACGCCCGGCCTGCCCAAGACGCGATCGGGCAAGATCATGCGCCGCATCCTGCGCAAGATCGCCGAGAACGATACCGGCAATCTGGGCGACACCTCCACGCTCGCCGATCCGGGCGTGGTCGACACGCTGGTCGCCGAGCGTATCGTTCCGGCGTGAGCGGCGGCGCGCGATCCTTACTTCGCCGTACCCCCGCGCAGGCGGGGGTCCGGAGTCGCAGAAGCGAACGGTTGTTTTGCATGGCTCTGGACCCCCGCCTGCGCGGGGGTACGATGTGATACCGTTCGCAGACCTGCTCGTATCGAACCGATGCCCCCCACCATCCTCGTCGCCGACGATCACCCGCTGTTCCGCCAGGCGCTGACCCTCGCGATCATCGCCGTCGCGCCCGATGCGCGCATCGTCGAGGCAGGTTCGCTCGACCGCGCGGCAGCGGCGGTGCGCGATACCTCCGACCTCGGGCTGATCCTGCTCGACCTGAACATGCCCGGCGCGGTCGGCTACAGCGGCGTCGCGCTGCTCCATGCCGAGGCGCCGGGCGTGCCGATCCTCGTCGTCTCCGGCGCCGACCGTGCGGCGGCGTTCGCACAGGTCGCCCGCTTCGGCGCGGTCGGCTTCGTCGGCAAGGATGCGGCGCTGGGCGAGATCGAGGACGCGATCGGCGCCGCGCTGGCGGGCGAACGGATGCCGGTCACGGCGCTGCCCGAAGACGACATCGCCGCGCGCGTCGCCTCGCTCACCCCGACGCAGTTGCGCGTGCTGCTCGGCGTACTGGCCGGGCGGCTCAACAAGCAGATCGCCCACGACCTCGGCATGGCGGAGGCGACGGTCAAGACGCACATGACCGCGGTGCTGCGCAAGCTCGACGTCGGCAACCGGACGCAGGCGGCGCTGGCGGCGCGCGCGCTGGGGCTGGAGGTCACGGGGTAACGGCTTGCCAAGGCGCCGCCCTTCGCGGATGACCGGTCCGGCGGCGGCAAGGCGGGGACGGCGATGGCCCTCATCAAGACGGGGTTGCTCTATTTCGACCAGGCGATCCGCCAGGGTTCGATCCGCAAGGCGGCGGAGACGCTCAACATCGCCTCCTCGGCGGTGAACCGGCAGTTGCTGCAACTCGAGGAAGAGCTGGACGTGCAGCTGTTCGTCCGCATGCCGCGCGGCATCCGCCCGACCGCGGCGGGCGAGGCGCTGCTTGCCTATATCCGCCGGTGGAAGCGCGAGAGCGTGGCGCTGCGCCACGAGATGCTGCGGCTGCGCGGCGGGGAGCGCGGGCGCATCCGCATCGCCGCCGCCGAAAGCCTTGCCGACGATCTCGTGCCGCGCACCATCGCGCGCTACCGGGAACGTTTTCCGCTGATCGAATTCTCGCTGCTGGCCGGGGACAATCACCGGGTCCGTGCCGAGCTGCTGTCGAAGGATGCGGACGTGATCTGCGCGTTCGACCTGACCGGCACGTCGCGCACCGCGACGGTGGCGCATGTCCAGACGCCGATCGGGGTCATCGTGCCGCCCGGCCACCCCCTGACCGCGCTCGAGCGGGTGACGCTGCCCGATTGCATCCCCCATGCGGTGGTGACGCCGCACGACGACTGGCTGAAGCAGAGCGTCCTGTCCGAGCTGTTCGACACCAGCGACGTGCCGCTGAAGCGCGTCGCGATGGTCGAGCGGATCGACACGCTCAAGAACCTCGTGCGCGCCGGGATCGGCATCGCCTTCCTCTCGCGCATCGGGCTGGAGCGCGAGCTGGCGGCGGGCGAGCTGTGCTGGATGCCGCTGGCCGAGGGGATCGTCCGCCCGGCGAGCGTATCGATCCTGCTGCAACGCGGGCGGGTGCTGCCGATCTATCTCAGCAGCTTCGTCGACATGCTCAAGGAGGAATTCGCCCTGCTCGGCGAGTAGCGCGGCGCTACCCCGCCGTAGCGGCTTCCGCCGCCTCCGCCGCATTCGCCAGCCGCCGCGCCAGAAACGCGCAGGCGATCAGCTGCAACTGGTGGAACACCATCACCGGCAGCAGCACGATGCCGACCTGCGCGGGCGGGAACAGCACGCCTGCCATCGGCACGCCGGTCGCGAGACTCTTCTTCGATCCGCAGAAGCGCATCACCGCCGCATCCGCCGCGTCCAGCTTCATCGCCCGCGCCGCCATGCCGGTCAGCACCAGCACCACCGCCAGCAGCCCCGCGCACCATGCGACCAGTTCGGCCAGTTCCCCCGCCCCGACCTGCGACCACAGCCCCTCGCTCACCGCCGCGCCGAACGCGGTATAGACGACCAGCAGGATCGACCCCCGGTCGAGCGTCGTCACCAGCCGCTTGCGCCTGGCGATCCAGTCGCCGATCCACGGGCGCAGCAGATGCCCCGCCGCGAACGGCACCAGCAGTTGCAGCACGATCGCGCGCACGCTGTCGAACGACAGCTCCACCCCGCCGCTCGCAGGCAGCAGCAGCGCCGCCAGCGCAGGCGTGATCGCGATGCCGAGCAGGTTGGACAGCGACGCGCTGCACACCGCCGCCGCGACATTGCCGCGCGCCATCGCGGTGAACGCGATCGACGACTGTACCGTCGAGGGCAGCAGCGTCAGGAACAGCAGGCCGGTGGCAAGGTCGCGCGACGGCAGCCCGCTGGCCGTGATCGCGAGGCCGAGCAGCGGGAACAGCACGAAGCTGGTCGCGAGGATCGCCGCATGCAGCCGCCAGTGCCGCGCGCCCGCCAGCAGCGCCTCGCGCGACAGCTTCGCGCCATGCACGAAGAACAGCGCGACGATCGCGACATCGGCGGCTCCGTCGAACAACGGCACGCCCCAGCCGCGCGGCGGCAGCAGCGTGGCGATCAGCACCGTCGCCAGCAGCATCAGCACATAGGGTTCGACGACGGCGAGCAGGCGGCGGATCATCGGGGCACTCCGGTTGCGCACACGGGATCAACTGCCCCGATAGGTCGAATAGCTGTAGGGGGAGACGAGCAACGGCACATGATAGTGCCCGCCGTCGCTCGCGATGCCGAAATCGATCGTCACCTGGTCGAGGAACGGCGGATCGGCGAGCGCCACGCCTTCCCCCCGGAAATAGTCCGCCACGGCGAAGCGCAGCGCATGCCGCCCCGGCGACAGCCGCAACGCCGCCAGTTCGGGGCAGCGCCCGTCGGCGTTGGTCCTGCCGTTGAACAGCACCGCGCCGCGCCCGTCGCACAGCGTGACGGCAAGTTCCCCTGCCGGATGTCCGTGCGCGGTGTCGAGGACATGGGTGGAGAGCGTGGCACTCATGCCGCCGCCCCGCCGCGCGGCCACGACCCGACGAACTCCGGCTCGTCATAGGCGAGATAGGCGGCGATCATCGCGTCGCGATCGTCGAGGAACAGCTGGTCGGCGACCCCCGCCGCCAGCCGGGGCAGCGCGTGGCGCAGCCCCGACAGCGCCGATGCCGACAGGCCGAGACTGATGAGCCCCGAATAGTTGAACGCGAACAGCCCGTGCAGCCGGTCGGCATGTTCCGGCGAACGCGGCAGGAACTGGAACTGCGGCCCCAGATAGGGATGCGCGTCGATCAGCGCATTCGCGCCCTCCGCCGGGGAAAAGCGGTCGGACCAGCGCGCGATGCCGTCGGCGACCAGCGCCAGCTCGGGGCGCAGCGCCGGATCGGTGACGAGGCCGGTCGACAGGACGAGGAAGTCGAACGTCTCCACCCCGCGCGGCGTCGTCACCGCCACGCCGTCCGCCGTATCCGCCACGTCCAGCCACGGCGTGCCGAGATGCAGGTGGAAACCGGGCAGCGCCGATGCGCGGTCGAAGGTATCGTTGGTCGGTGGCTGGCTGCGAACGAAGAAGTCGGCCATCATCCGGTATTTGGCGGCATCGTCCAGCGCGGCGAAGCGGCTGATGATCCCGCTGCGCTCCATGTGGCGGATCGGGTTGACCCGCGGCAGCGCCGGGCGGCGCACGAACACATGCGCCTCCGCCACTCCGGCGGACAGCGCGGCATGGGCGTTGTCGAACGCCGAAGCCCCCGCCCCCAGCAGCGCGATCCGCTTGCCCGCCAGCGCCGCATAGTCGATCGCCGCCGCGGTATGGGCATAGCGGGCCGGGTCCACCCGCTCGCGCACCATCGGCGGGACATGCCAGTTGCCGCCGCCCTGGATGCCGGTCGCCAGCACGACCTTGCGCGCCAGCAGCGGTGCACCCTCCGCCGGATGCAGGCGGAACCGCCCGCCCAGCGGCTCGATCAGCGTGACGCGGCTGTCGTTGCGTACCGGCAGGTTCAGCACGCTGCGGTACCAGCGCAGATAGGCCATCCAGTCACGCCGCGGGATCTTGTCGAGCGCCGCCCATCCCGCCGCCCCGTGCTGCGCTTCCCAGAAGGCGCGGAAGGTGAGCGAGGGCACCCCGAGATCGATCGCGGTCAGATGCTTGGGCGTGCGCAGCGTCATCATCCGCGCGTAGGTGTCCCACGGCCCCTCATAGCCCGCCGGATTCTCGTCGAGGACGAGGATGTCGGACACCCGTTCGCGCAGCAGGGCGAAGGCCGCGCCCAGCCCGCTCTGCCCGCCGCCGACGATGACGACGTCATGGACATGGCCCTCGGCACTTTCCTGCGGCACGGTCCACGCCGGGCCCCCGTGGGCGAGGCGTTCGAGGTCGGTCGCGACCTGCTCCGCCAGTGCGGCAAGGCCGATGGGTCGGGTCATGGCAATGTCTCCAGTCGCAGGCGGACGATATGGCCGATCTCGTCCAGCGCGGTCGCCACCTCGGTCGCGGGATCGTTGGTCAGGCGCTCGGCCATGGCGGTGAGGATGCCCGCGCGGTCGGTGCGGCGGACGCAGATGACGAAGGGAAAGCCGAACCGGTCGCGATAGGCGGCGTTCAGCGCGTGGAACCGCTCGAACTCCTCCGCGGTCATGCGGTCGAGCCCCGCCGACGCCTGTTCGCTGCGCGATTCCTCGGTCAGCGTGCCCGCGATCGCCGCGCGCCCGGCCAGTTCGGGATGGGCGCGGATCACCGCCAGCTGCTCCTCCGGCGTGGCGTCGGCCAGCACCGCGACGATCGCCTCCGCCACATCGGGAAACGGCCGCCGCGCCGCCGCACGCGCGACCACCCACGGCGAATGCTCGACCACGCCGCGATAGCGTGCGACGAACACCGCCTCCGACAGCCTATTGAAATCGCTCACGATCCGGCTCCCTCGATCGAGACATGCGCGGCGACCACCTTCCACCCGTCGGCGAAGCGGACCCAGGTCTGGCTCTGCCGCCCCCGCCGCGGGTCGCCCTCGCGAAAGAATTCGGCGTTGGCGGTGGCGTGGTCGCGCCCGAAGCTGTGGATCGCGACGGTGCCGAGGCGGCGCTGCGGCGATCCGCCGCGCCCCTTGCGAAAGGCGCGGATGGCGTCCGCGCCGTACAGCACCTCGCCCACGCCATAGCGGATCGTGGTCGGGTGATCGTGGAACAGCCGGTCCATCGCCGCCACGTCGTCGGCCATCAGCGCGGCTTCATAGGCGGCGAAGGCGGCGGTGACTTCCGCCACCACCTGCGGGTCGTCGATTGCCATCTCGGGCGTCATGCCGGGTGCACCTCCTGCCAGTGTCGCGCGATATCGATGCGGCGCGCGATCCATGCGTCGCCGCTGGCGATCACGTGATCGACGAAGCGGGCGAGCGCCGCCGCGCGGCCGGGCCGCCCGACGATGCGGCCATGCAGCCCCACCGACATCATCCGCCCGCCCTCGGCGCGCAGCTGCTCGAAGGTGTCGCGCAGATAGCGGAAGAACGGCTCACCGTCGGCAAAGCCGTTGTACGCCACGAACTTCATGTCGTTGGCGTCCAGCGTATAGGGCACGATCAGCTGCGCCCGCCCGCCATTGGCATCGGCATGCCGCCGGTCCCAATAGGGCAGGTCGTCGGCATAGCTGTCGGCGTCATAGACGAACCCGCCCTCGGCGGCGACCAGGGCGGCGGTCGCGGGCGAGGTGCGCCCCTGATACCAGCCCAGCGGCCGCGTGCCGGTCAGCCGCGCGTGCAGCGCGATCGCCTCGGCGATATGCGCGCGCTCGGTCTCGGGGGGGACATATTGGTAGTCGATCCAGCGCAGGCCGTGGCTGGCGATCTCCCACCCGGCGGACAGCATCGCATCGACCGCCGCCGGGTTGGCGGCCATCGCCTGCGCCACCGCGAACGCCGTCACCGGTACCTGCCGCTCGGCGAACAGCCGGTGCAGCCGCCAGAATCCGGCGCGCGCGCCATATTCGTACAGGCTCTCCATCGCCATGGCGCGGGCGGGATGGCTGACCGCGCCGACCATCTCCGACAGGAACGCCTCCGACCCGGCGTCGCCGTTCAGGACGCAATTCTCCGCGCCCTCCTCGACATTGACGACGAACTGCACCGCGACGCGCGCGCCGCCCGGCCAGCGCGGATCGGGCGGTGTCGCGCCATAACCCGTCAGGTCACGCGCGGCGGTCATGCCGCATAGCTTTCGAGCGCGGCATCGACCCCGGCCCCGGCGGGAAGGGCGAACCCCTCGGCGCGCAGCACCGCCTCCAGCGCGGCGAGGGTCAGCAGCACCTTGTGCTTCATGGCGTTATATCCCATCGCGCCGATCCGCCACATCCTGCCCTGCAGGGGTCCGAAGGCGGTGCCGATCTCGATCTCGAAATCCTCGCGCATCCGCGCGCGCACGCGCTCGCCGTCGATGCCCTGCGGGATCACGATGCCGGTGACGTTGGTCATGCGGAAGCGATCGTCGCCGAACACCTCCAGCCCCATCGCACGGACCCCGACGACGACCGCGCGCCCCGCCGCGGCATGGCGCGCGAACCGTGCGTCGAGCCCCTCGCCCAGCGCGACACGGGCGCATTCGCGCGCGCCGTAGAGCATCGTCGTCGCCTCGGTATGGTGGTTCAGGCGCTTCTCGGACCAATAGTCCATGATCATCGCGAGATCGAAATAGTTGGTGCCGATCCGCACCCCGGCAGCATCGGCGATATCGGCGCGGCGGATGCCCTTCTCGACATGGCGGCGCCCGAGGATGCGGGTCGCGGCGCGATCGGAGATGGTGATCGGGGCCGATCCCGACGGCCCGCCGAGGCACTTCTGCAAGCCGCCGGTGACGATATCCGCGCCCCAGCGGTCGGCGGCGATTTCCATGCCGCCGATCGTCGCGGTCGCATCGACATAGAGATACGCCCCCGCCGCCCGGCACAGCGCCCCTACCCCGTCGAGCGGCTGCGCCATGGTGGTCGAGGTATCGCCGTGCACGCAGGCGACCACCATCGGCCGGGTGCGCTCGATCGCATCGGCGATCGCGTCGAGCGGCACCGTCTCGCCCCACGGCACCGACAGGCGTTCGACCTGCGCGCCGATCCGCTCGCCGATCTCCTGCAACAACAGCCCGAAGCGCCCGAAATCGATCACCAGCAACCGGTCGCCCGGCGCCAGCAGCGACACCAGCGACGCCTCGATCGCCGCGCGCGCGGTACCGTCGATCAGGAAGGTCCAGTGGTTGGCCGTCCCGAACACCGGGCGATACAGCGCCATCACCTGATTCATGTACCCGGTCATCTCCGGGTCGAACTGGCCGAGCAGGTCGGCGCTCATCGCCCGCAGCACGCGGGGATGGGCATTGACCGGCCCCGGCCCCATCAGCAGCCGCTGCGGCGGATCGATCTCGCCGAAAAGGTCAGGCGTCACGATAATCTTCTCCCAATCGGTCGATGAAGCCGCGCATCGCCGCAAAGGCGGCGTCGGCGTCGGCGGAATCGACATGTTCCGCCGGATGGTGGCTGATCCCCCCGGCACAGCGCAGGAACAGCATCGCCACCGGCCCCAGCGCCGCCATCGCCATCGCATCATGCCCCGCACCGGACAACAGCCGCCGCGCGGGCTGGCCGGTGGCGACGATCGCCGCGTCCATCAGGTCCATCAGCCGCGCGTCGCACGGCGCGGGCGGCAGGTCGTGGATCGTCGTGACGGCGATCGCGACGCCACGCTCCCGGGCGATGGCGTGCATCGCCGCGTCGATCGCCGTCGCCGCCCGGTCGCGCCGGTCGCTGGCCCCCGCGCGGATGTCGACGGTGAAGCGCGCCTCGCCCGCGATCACGTTCGCCGCCCCCGGCGTGGCGGCGATCCGCCCGACCGTCGCGACCAGATCGGATGCGTCGGCAAGCGCGATATCCTCGATAGCCGCCACCATCCGCGCGGCGGCGGCCAGCGCGTCGCGGCGCAGCGGCATCGTCACCGTGCCCGCATGGCCCGCATGGCCGCGCACCGTCACCTCGAGCCGCAGCTGCGCCGCGATGCCGGTCACGGTGCCGAGCGCCAGCCCCTCGGCCTCCAAGACCGGCCCCTGCTCGATATGCGCCTCGAGATAGGCGACCATCGAGCCCGGTGCCCGCCGCGCCGAGCCTAGCGCGGCGGCGGTGCTGCCGAACTCACGCAGCGCCGCATCGACGCTGACCCCGTCCGCATCGGCCATGTCCGCCGCACCCGGCGTCAGCGTCCCCGCGACCGCGCGGCTGCCGAGCATCGCGGCGGGAAAGCGCGATCCCTCCTCGTCGCCGAAGCCGATCACCTCGATCGCGAAGGGCAGCCGCCGCCGCTGGGCATGGAGCGCCGCGACGCATTCGATGCCCAGCATCACGCCGAGCGGCCCGTCATAGGCACCGGCATCGGCCACGCTGTCGAGATGGCTGCCGATCACCAGCGCTGGTGCGTCCGGCGACGCCCCCTCGTACCGGCCGATCAGGTTGATCGCGGCATCGCACCGCACCGTCA
The DNA here is from genome assembly GCF_040049155.1 of Sphingomonas silueang. NCBI lineage: Bacteria > Pseudomonadati > Pseudomonadota > Alphaproteobacteria > Sphingomonadales > Sphingomonadaceae > Sphingomonas > Sphingomonas silueang. Next base: position 70,485 of record NZ_JBDZDK010000004.1, on the reverse strand, counting down.
TCCCCGCCGCCGCCATCCAGCCGCCGACCCGCTCGATCGTGGCGCGATAGGCCGGGGTCAGCCAGCCGCGGAACAGCCGGTCGGGGCGGTCGCTATAGGGCGGGCGCGTCAGTTCGCGGCAGCGCGCCGCCGCACGCGCGCCGGATGGCTGGTCGCTCACCATGTCGCCACCATCCCGTCGCCGCGCGGGTCGGCGGCACCCTCGAGCACCCCGTCGGCCCGGCGCACGATCGCCCCGGCATGACCCATCATCGACGATCCCGCGGCCACGCGCTCGACCGCATGCCCCGCCGCTGCCAGTTGTTCGTACAGCGCCGGGTCGAACCCCGCCTCGATCTTCAGCGTCGTGCTCTGGTCGCCCCACGTCCGCCCGAGCAGCCAGCGGGGGGCATCCACCGCCGCCTGCAACGGCTGGCCGAACATGGCGTGGCGGGTGAAGACCGCCGCCTGCGTCTGCGGCTGTCCCTCGCCGCCCATCGTGCCGTACGCCATCACCCGCCCGTCGTCGAACCGCGCCAGCGACGGGTTCAGCGTGTGGAACGGCCGCGCGCCGGGGCGCAGCCGGTTCGGCCCATCGCCCCCCAGCGCGAACGAGCAGCCCCGGTTCTGCCACGTGACGCCGGTGCGCGGCAGCACCACGCCCGATCCGAACTCGAAATAGGTGCTCTGGATGCAGCTGACGACCTGCCCCCGTGCATCCGCCGCGCCGAACCATGTCGTATCGCCCAGCGCCGGGGGATGCGGCCATGGCGCGGCACGGTCGCGGTCGATCGCGCCCGCCATCCGGTCGAGCGCGGCAACATCGTCGAGCAACGCCTGCGCGTCCGCCGTCATCGTCGCCGGATCGCCGACATGCGCGTCGCGCCAGCGGAACGCCTGCTTCGTCGCCTCGACGAGGGCATGGACATGCTCGAACCCGTCGGCCCCTTCCGCCCCCAGCCGGTCGAACAGCGCGAGGATCAGCAGCGACGCCACCCCCTGCGTCGGCGGCGGCAGGTTGAACAGCCGCGCCCCGCCGATCGCGACCGACAGCGGCGCGACCGGCCGCGCGGCGAAACCGGCAAGATCGCCCGCCGCCAGCGGACTGCCCAGCAGCGCGAGGTCGGCGGCGATATCCTCAGCCAGCGCGCCGCGATAGAAGCCGTCGAGCCCCTTGCCCGCCAGCCGCTCGAGCGTGGCCGCGAGCGCGTGCTGGCGCAGCAGCTCGCCTTCGGTCAGCGGGCGACCCTCCGGCTCGAAGATGCGGGCATAATCGCCCGGCAGGTCGCGGAGCGCCGCCGATGCGGCGGCAGCGACCTGCGCCCCGCCCGCCGTCACCGCCACGCCGGTGCGCGCATGATGGATCGCATCGCGCAGCAGCCGGTCGAGCGGCAGCGCGGCAGGCTCCTGCGCCAGCGCCGCCTGCCATCCCGCGACGGTCCCCGCCACCGTATTCGCCGCCAGCGGCCCGCGCCACGGGATGGTCGCATGGTCGCGGTACAGCGCAGGCACGGCCGCCGCCGCTGCCGTGCCGCAGCCCTCGACCGCCCAGCAGCGCCCGTCCGGCTCGGCCACCAGCCAGAAGCCGTCGCCCCCGATCCCGGTCATGTGCGGATAGACGACCGCGAGGCAGGCGGCGGTCGCCACCGCCGCCTCCACCGCGCTGCCGCCGTCGGCCAGCACGTCGCGCCCGGCCTGCGCCGCCAGATGATGCGGCGCGCTGACCATGCCGCGCAGCGAACGGGGCGTCGCGCGCGTCATGCCGCCGCCTCCCACCGGGGGGCGGGGGTACAGGCGACCAGCCCTGCCGCTTCCAGCGCGGCGGCGGTGGCGAACAGCAGCGCCTCGCGGCCCCGAGCGGCGATCAGCTGGACCCCGATCGGCATCGCGTCGGCGCCATGGGCGAGCGGTACCGACAGCACCGGCACCCCGGCAAGGCTGATCGGCTGGGCATGCAGGCCGAGATCGGCCCGCGCCGACAGCGTCTGTCCGTCGAGGACGATCGTCGTCGCATCGCTGCGCGGTGCCGCCATCGGCGTCGCGGGGGCGAGCAACAGGTCGTGGTCGGCCAGCGCCGCCAGCACCTCGCCGATGAAGCGTTCGGCGACGCCTTCGGCCTCGCGCACCGCCGCCACCGGCTGGAGTGCGCCTGCGATCAGCCGGTCGCGCGTGCCGGAATCGAACGCCAGCGCATCGCGGCGCAGCGCGGGCAGGTGGCGGTGGCCGCCCTCCGCCCCGGTCAGCATGAAACCGGCGGACCGCGCGGCGGCGGCGGTCGGCAGCACGACCGGCGGTCCCGCACCCAGATGCGCGGCGATCCGCGCGATCCCGGCCAGCACCACCGGATCGGCGCGGGTCGCGAACCATCCGCCGAGCACCGCGACGCGCGGCACCTGCGGTTCGGACGGGGTCAGCGGCTCCCCGGCCATCACTGCGTGCGCGATCGCCAGATCCTCCGGCGATCGGGCGAACGCGCCGACCGTGTCGAGCCGCTCGACGAACGGATAGACCCCCTCGAGCGAGATCGCCCCATGGGTCGGACGCAGGCCGTATATGCCGCACAGGCTGGCGGGCACGCGGATCGATCCGTTGGTGTCCGATCCCAGCGCCAGCGGCACCAGCCCCGCAGCCACCAGCGCCGCCGACCCGCCCGACGATCCGCCCGCCAGCCGCGCCGGGTCGTGCGGGTTGCGGGTCGTGCCGTAATGCCGGTTCTCGGTCGAGAAGCCATAGGCGAACTCGTCCATGTTGGTGGTCGCGACCAGCACCGCGCCCGCCGCGCACAGCCGCGCGACGACGACGGCATCGTGCGTCGCCGCCGGGGCATCGGCGCGCTGCCGGGCACCGGCGGTCGTCGTCTCGCCGCTCACGTCGAACAGGTCCTTGACCGCAAAGGGCACGCCCGCCAGCGGTCCGGAATCGCGTCCGGCGGCGACATCGGCATCGACCCGCGCCGCATCGGCCAGCGCCCGCTGCCGCAGCAGCCGGGTGGCGGCGTTCAGCGCGTCGTGCCGCGCGATGCGATCGAGCGTCTCGATCGCGATCGACTGCGCCGACCGCCGCCCCGCGCGGACCGCTGCGGCGATGGCAACGGCCGTGGCGGGCAGGGTCATCGGCCATCCTCCGCCGCCGCTTCGCGCACCACCGCGTGATGCCCCGCCAGCAGCCGCTGGTTGGCCACCACCCCGTCCAGCACCTCGGGCGGGAGGACCAGCCCGATCGCTTCGGCCAGCAGGGCGGCAAGTCGCCGTTCGTCGTCGCTCGCCTGGGTCATGCCGATTCTCCCGTTGGTCGCATCAGAAGCTGTACCGCACGCGGCCGACGACGGTGCGCGGCGGAATGAGCTGGTCGAAGGTGGCGTTCACCCCGAACACGTCGGTGAAGCGCGTGCTGACCCCGTCGGTGTCGAACAGGTTCTGCGCGCTGACGCTCAGGTCCCAGCCCGATCCGAACCGCACCCCGCCGGTCAGGTTGAGCTGGGTATAGCCCGGCACGTCGTCGATCGCCGGATTGTTGAACACCCGCGCCTGCATCGCCCCGCGCCGGATCAGCAGCGCCGAGCCATAGCCGCGCACCCCGCCCGCATACCGGTGGTTCCAGTTCGCGCCCGCCGTCGCGCTGAACGCGGGCGTCTTGGCCAGTTCGTTGCCGTACAGGTCCTCGATCACCGCCGCGCGGGCGAGCGTGACGGCAGGGGCGAAGATGCTGAGCCGCCGGTTGACCACCAGATCGCGCTCCGCCGCCGTCGCATCGACGCTGTCGAGCGCACGGACATGCCCGCTGATCCTGCCGTCGAGGAAGGTCAGCCCGGCATCGAACCGCAGGTCGCGGCTGGGGGCGAAGGTCAGTTCCGCCTCCGCGCCGAGGATGCGGCTGCGCGGGATGTTGGCCACGCCGCTCGACCGGTTGCGCGGGTCGCTGGTCATATATTGCAGGTCGCGATAGTCGTAGCCGAACCCGGCCAGATTGGCGCGCAACCGCCCGTCGAGGAAATCGGCCTTCAACCCCAGTTCGTACGCATCGATATGCTCCGGGCGGAAGGTGCGGAACACCAGATCCTCCGCCACGTCGGCAATGCCGAAGGTCAGGTTGTTGCCGCCCGGCTTGAACCCGCGGGTATAGGAGGCATAGGCCATGCGGCTGGGGCCGAGGTCGAACTCGACCGCCGCGCGGCCCGTCACCGCGCTTGCCTGCGACGTGATGTTCGCGGTCGGGCGCCCGGTCGACAGGGTGAAGAAGTTGAAGTTGCGGTTGGTCGCGCGGTCGTCGGTATAGCGCAGGCCCCCGGTCATCCGCAGCCGGTCGGTCGCATGCCACGTCGCCTGACCATAGAAGGAATAGGAGCGGCGCTCGGGGAAGAAATCGCTCTGGAAGCCGATGTCGCCCGCAGGCGGCAAGCCGTTGTTGGCGACCGGGTTGAAGGGATCGAACACCCCGTTGCGGTTGCGGTCGACCCGCTCGAACGAATGCGCCTCGATCTTCTGCTGGAACCAGAAGGCGCCGAGCACCCAGTCGACCGCACCGAACAGCGGCCTGCTGGAAACCAGGTTGAGTTCGGAGGTGTAGGAACGATGCGCCTGGTCCTGCCGTTCGTAGAAGCTGCGCTCCACCGCCAGCGGGCCGATCAGCGCCACGTCGGAAAAGTCGTTGTCGCGATACTTGCGGACATCCTCGCGCTGGTGGCTGCCGAGGTACTTGACGGTAAACGCGGGCAGGTCCCACGTCACCACCGCGCTGTACAGCTGCGAGCGCAGGAACAGCCGCGACGGCGAATCCTGCGACAGCTGCCGGTCGCCGTCATCGTCGCGGCGCGGCGTGGGGTCGAGCAGGCCGAAGCGCGCCGGGCCGTTGGTATCGCTGCGGAACTGCTGCGCGGTCAGGTCGATGCGCAGGCGGTCGGCAGGCTGCCACAGCAGCTGGAAGCGCCACGCCGCATCGTCGCGCTCGTCCAGCGCCTGTCCCGACCGGAGGTTGGTGGTCGTCCCGTCCTGCTTCAGCCAGCTCGCCGCCGCGCGCACCGCCAGCGTCGATCCGACCGGCAGGTTCACCGCCGAGCGCAGGTTGCGATAGTCGAACGATCCATAGGCGCCGTCGATATAGCCCTCGGTCCGGCCCAGCACCGGCGCGGCGGTGACGAGGTTGATCGCGCCACCGGTCGAATTCTGCCCGAACAGCGTCCCCTGCGGCCCGCGCAGCACCTCGACCCGCCCGACATCGAGGAAGTTGCCGCCGAGCGCGAAGGGCGAGACGATATAGACGCCGTCCTGATGATAGGACACCGACGGCGCGGCGACGTCGTTCTGGTTCGCCTCCTGCCCCACGCCGCGGATCGAGATCGTCGTGCGCTCGCCCTCGGCATTGGCGACGGTCAGACCGGGGGCCAGCGCGCTCAGGTCCTGGAAGCTGTTGATGTTGTTCGCGAGCAGCGCGTCGCCGGTCAGCGCGGTGATCGCCTGCGGCACGTCCTGCAACCCCGCCTCGCGCTTTTCGGCGGTGACGATGATCTCGGGGATCGGCGCATCCTGCGCCGGATCGGCCGGTGCGGCGGCGTTCGCGCTGTCCTGCGCCGCGCAAGGATGGATCATCAGCGCCGCGCATCCCAGCAGCGCGCATTTCGTCCAGTTCATCAAGTGCCCCCACCAACGATGTCGCATGGGGCGGAGTGCCGTCTCCCATCGTCCGCCGGAGGTTTCCGTGCGGCGCAGCCCGCCTTCGCCAGCGGTGTTAGCGTCGACAAAAGCGGGTGCGGAAGCACAATATTGCGCCCCAAGCGCGCGGATTTTTCGCTCGCTTCGCGCAATCGCACGCTCAGTCGAAGCGCTGCTGCTCGAACGCGGCGAAATCGCGTTCGAGACGGGCTTCGAGCCGGGCCTTCGCGTTCGCGGCGGCAAAGGCGGCGCATGCGGGGGCGGCGAGGTCGCGGCAGGCGGCGACGCGCAGCCCCCCGGCGCGATCCTGCCAGATGCTGTCGCCGGGCAGGAAGGCATAGTGGAGCGAATCGCGCGCGATCTGCTTCAGGTCGCGGTAGCGCAAGCCCTGCTCGGTCACGGCGCGCAGATATTCGTTGGTCATGTCGCTGCGCGCGACGCCCTCGTCGTCGGTCGACAGCACGACCGGCACCCCCGCCTGCCGGTAGAGCGACAGCGGATGGTCGCGGCCCTTGACCCCCAGGATCACCGCGTTGCTGGTCAGGTTGATTTCCACTGCCACCCGCTCGCGCGCCATGCGCGCCAGCAGCGCGCGGGCATCGGTTTCGTACGGAATGTCGATCCCGTGGCCGATCCGCCGCGCGCCCGCGACCGCCACCGCATCGCCGATATGGAACGACAGGTCGCGCGGCGGCACCAGCCCCAGCGTCAGCTCGCCCGCATGCAGCGACAGGGGAACGGAGGGCTGACGTTCCTTCAGGAAGCGCAGCATCCGCATGTGCAGCGCATAGTCGCGCAGCGCCACCGGATCATGTTCGGGCGCGACGATATTGACCCCGACGAAGCGCGGATCGGCCCCGGCCAGCGCAAAGCCCAGCGCCAGTTCGGCAAAGACCTGCGCGGGCGGGCGGATGCGGATGGCGGTGAAGTGATAGCGGATCTCGGTCGCGCAGGCGGGCCTGGGCATAGCGGTGGCGCATCCGTCCGCCGCCGCCATCTCCGCCTCGTAGCGGTCGAACTGCGCGCGGGTCGCCTGTACCGCCGCCGGAAGCTCGGGCGCGATCCGGGCATGGAGCGCGGCGAGATCGCTCGCGTCGCCGTCGCCGACCTTCGCCAGCAACGCCTGCGTCGCCGCCGAACCGACGATGAACTCGGCATAGGACACGCCGTCGGCGGCGGCCTGTGCCCGCGCATTCGCCAGCACCTTGCCCGCGTTGCGCGCGGCGATCGGCCCGAAGGCGTCGAAGGTCGCGAAGAACCGGTCATAGCCCGCCACCCGCGGATCGCCCGCCCCCGCCTCGAACCCGCGCGTCGAAAAGGCGTTCACGAACGCGGCATGGCGCGGATAGTCGCGCATCAACTCCGCCGCCGCGACGCGGCCCGGCGCGTCGCACGGCGGCGGCACCACGCGCGGCGGATCGATCGACAGGCACAGCCCGTCCGCCGCCGCCCATGCCAGCATGTCCTCGGCATAGACCGCGCCGCTCGGGTGGTTGTGCAGGTCGCCGCCCTTGGGCATCGCCTGCAGGAACAGGCGCAGCCGCGGCGGGCTGTCGGCGATCCGGTCGAGATAGGCGGCGGTGCGCGCCTCGGGCGTCACGGGTCCGCGCGCGCGCGCCATGCCGTCCGGCAGCAGCATCGCGAGCATCGCCATGACGCCCGCCCGCCGCCAGCGCGCGCGATCGATGCCGTTCTGCCGACGGGCGGCCATAGCTGTTCCCCTGTTACCGCCTGCGCATCGCGGCGCAGGCCCCCTGCCCGCCTGTCTAGGTGCGACGGTCGCGCGCGCCCATCGCAATATCCGGCACGTCGCGTTGCCGGAAACCGTGCGCGCCCGACACCCGGCACACGGCGGGGAGGTGCACGCATTTTTGCAACGATGAGTCCCGTTCATTGCTGTAGATCGGACAGCCTGCCGCTGGCATGACGGGCACGGGGCAAATCCGGGGGACGGCATGACGGACACGGCAACAGGCGAACGACCGGCTGCGACCATGCTGGAGCGGCGGTTCCAGCTGGCCGAGCGCGGCACGTCGGCGCGGACCGAGGTGCTGGCGGGCACCACGACGTTCCTCACCATGGCCTATATCGTGCTGGTCAACCCCGCGATCCTCGGACAGGCGGGGATGCCGGTCGCGGCGGTCGCCGCCGCCACCTGCTTCGCCGCCGCCTTCGCCTCGATCCTGATGGGGCTGGTCGCCAACGTGCCGCTCGCGCTGGCGCCGGGCATGGGGCTGAACGCCTATTTCAGCTTCACCGTCGTGCAGCAGATGGGCATCCCCTGGCCGGTGGCGCTGGGCTGCGTGCTGATCTCGGGCGTCTGCTTCCTCGTGCTGACGCTGACCGGCGTGCGGCAGCTGATCGTATCGGTCATCCCGCCGCACCTGTTCGCGGCGGTGGCGGGCGGGATCGGGCTGTTCATCGGCTTCATCGGGCTGCGCAACGCCGGGATCGTCGTCGCCAGTCCGGCGACGCTGGTCGCGCTCGGCCCGCTGACCACGCCCGGCGCGGCGCTGGCGCTGCTGGGGCTGCTGCTGATCGCGGGGCTCAGCATCTGGAACGTGCGCGGCGCGATGCTGATCGGGATCGTCGCCACCACCGCCGTGGCATGGGCGACCGGGCAGGTCACGATGACGCCCGAGCCGTACAGCCTGACGACGCTGACGCAGACCGCGTTCCAGGTCGATCTGGCGGGCGTATTCGGCGCGGGCGGGAAACACGGGCTCGGCCTGTTCGAGATATTGTTCGTGTTCCTGTTCGTCGACCTGTTCGACAACATCGGCACGCTGGTCGCCGTGACCAAGCGCGCCGGGCTGATCGACGCGGCGGGCCGCATCCCCCGGCTGAACCGCATCCTGCTGACCGATGCCGTCGCGACCATGGTCGGCGCGGTGGCGGGGACCAGCACCGTCACCAGCTATGTCGAGAGCGCGGCCGGGGTGCAGGCGGGCGGGCGTACCGGCCTTACCGCCGTCGTCACCGGCGCGCTGTTCCTGCTGACCATGTTCGTCGCCCCCTATGCGCAGCTGGTGCCGCTCGCCGCGACCGCGCCCGCGCTGATCGTCGTCGGCGGGCTGATGCTGCTGCCGCTGGTCGAGGTGACGTGGGACGATCCGCTGGCGGCGATCCCGGCGTTCCTGACCGTCGCGCTGATCCCGCTGACCTTCTCGATCGCCAACGGGCTGGCGTTCGGCATCACCGCGCATGCCGTGCTGAAGGCGTTGCGCGGACAGGCGACGCGCGCCGACGGGTTCCTGTTCGTGCTCGCCGCGCTGTTCGTCGCCCGCTTCGCATGGATGGGTGGTGCGTGAGGCGATGACGGTCCGCTTCCTCCTCGACGATGCGGTCGTTACGATCGCCGATGCCGATCCGACCGCGACGCTGCTCGACCATCTGCGCTATCGCCTGCGCCGCACCGGCACCAAGGAAGGCTGTGCCGAGGGTGATTGCGGCGCGTGCACCGTGCTGCTCGGCGAGCCCGCCGGGGACGGCGTGGCGTGGCGGGCGGTCAATGCCTGCATCCTGTTCCTGCCGATGGTCGACGGCAAGGCGGTGCTGACCGTCGAAAGCCTGTCGCAGGGCGGCGCGCCGACGCCGCTCCAGACCTGCATGGCGGCGAACGGCAGCTCGCAATGCGGCTTCTGCACGCCGGGGTTCGTGATGTCGCTCTACGGCCGGGCGGTGGGGGCGGCGGGGCACGACCTGCCGGTGGCCGATACGATCGCGGGCAATCTGTGCCGCTGCACCGGCTATGGCCCGATCCTCGATGCCGCGCGCGACGTGCCGCGGATCGCGCGCGACGACCGGGCGGTTGCCGCCGCGCTGCGCGACCTGCGGGCGATGGAAGATGCGCCGGGCAAGCGCTGGTTCGCGCCGCGTTCGAGCGACGAACTCGCCGCGCTGCTGCTCGACCATCCGCATGCCCGGCTGGTCGCCGGGGCGACCGATGTCGGGCTGTGGGTGACGAAGGGCCTGCGCGACATCGCCACGCCGGTGTTCATCGGCGACGTGCCCGAACTGCGCACGATCGCCGAGGACGATCGCGGAGTGACGCTCGGCGCGGCGGTGCGCTATGCCGAGGCGCATGACGTGCTCGCCCGGCTGCACCCCGATCTGGGCGAGCTGGTGCGGCGCATCGGCGGGTTGCAGGTGCGCAACGCGGGCACGATCGGCGGCAATATCGCCAACGGATCGCCGATCGGCGACGGCCCGCCCGCGCTGATCGCGCTCGGCGCGCTGCTGACGCTGCGCCGGGGGGAGCATCGCCGGGTGCTGGCGCTGGAGGATTATTTCCTCGGCTATGGCCGACAGGACCGGGCGCCCGGCGAGTTCGTCGAACGCATCCACATCCCCCGCCCCGCCCCCGATGCGATCGTCCATATCGCCAAGCTGTCGCGCCGGTTCGACAGCGATATCTCGGCGGTGTGCGGCGCGTTCCACCTGACGCTGCGGGAGGGCATGATCGCGGAGGCGCGCGTCGCGTTCGGCGGCATGGCCGCGACTCCGCGCCGCGCGCCCGCGTGCGAGGCGGCGCTGACCGGCCGGCCCTTCGCCGAGCCGACGATCGTCCGCGCCGTCGCCGCGCTGCGCGAGGATTTCGATCCGCTGAGCGACGTGCGCGGCAGCGCCGCCTATCGCCACGAGGCGGCGGGCAACCTGCTGTGGCGGCTGTGGCATCGCGAACGGGGCGAGCCGGTGTCGGTCCGCGCCGTGTCATGACCGTCGCCCCGCCCCCGCCCCCACCCCCGTCCGGCGCACGGCCGTCGCTGCCGCACGACAGCGCGCTGCTGCATGTCACCGGCGCGGCCCGCTATATCGACGATCTGCCCGAACCCGCCGACCTGCTGCACCTCGCCTTCGGCCAGGCGACCGAGACGCATGCCGCGATCGTCGCGATCGACCTGTCGGCGGTGCGCGCCGCGCCCGGCGTCGTCGCGGTCTATACCGCCGCCGACATTCCCGGGCGCAACGACGTCAGCCCGGTCGCGCACGACGACCGGCTGCTGGCCGACGGCGAGGTGCGCTATCGCGGACAGCCGGTGTTCCTCGTCGCCGCGACCAGCCGGGACGCGGCGCGCCGCGCGGCGCGGCTCGGGCGGATCACCTACGCCCCCCGCCCCGCGCTGCTCTCGATCGCCGACGCCCGCGCCGCGCAGTCGCTGATCGAACCGACCCAGCGCATGGCGCGCGGCGACGCCGCCGCCGCGCTCGCCGCCGCGCCGCATCGCATGCGCGGACGGTTCGCGATGGGCGGGCAGGATCATTTCTACCTCGAGGGGCAGGTCGCGCTCGCCCATCCCGGCGAAGGCGGGCAGGTCCATGTCGCCAGCTCGACCCAGCATCCCAGCGAAGTGCAGCATCTGGTCGCCGAGCTGCTCGGTGTCTCCTCGGCGGACGTCACGGTCGAGGTCCGCCGCATGGGCGGTGCGTTCGGCGGCAAGGAGACGCAGGCCGCCGCCTTTGCCGCCGCCGCCGCGCTGGTCGCGACCACGACCGGGCGGCCCGCCAAGTTCCGCTGCGATCGCGACGACGACATGGTGCTGACCGGCAAGCGCCACGACTTCACGGTCGACTATGACGTGGGGTTCGACGACGACGGCCATCTCCTCGGCCTCGTGCTGCGCCTCGCCTCGCGGTGCGGCGCGACCGTCGACCTGTCGCCCGCGATCAACGACCGGGCGATGTTCCATGCCGACAACAGCTACTGGCTGCCTGCGGTCGAGATCCTGTCCGAACGGCTCAAGACCCACACCGTCTCCGCCACCGCCTTTCGCGGGTTCGGCGGCCCGCAGGGAATGCTGGCGATCGAGCGGGTGATCGATGCCGTCGCCGCCGCGCTGGGGCGCGATCCGCTCGACGTGCGCGTCGCCAATCTCTACGGGCCGGGGCGCGACGTGACGCCCTATGGCATGACCATCGCCGACAATATCGCGCCCGCGCTGGTCGAACGGTTGCGGGCGACGAGCGACTATGACGCGCGCCGCGCCGCCGTGCGCGCCTTCAACGCGCGGCACACGGTATTGAAAAAGGGCATCGCGCTGGCCCCCGTCAAGTTCGGGATCAGCTTCACCACCACCCACCTCAACCAGGCGGGCGCGCTGGTCCATGTCTATGCCGACGGCAGCATCCAGCTGAACCACGGCGGCACCGAAATGGGGCAGGGGCTGTACATCAAGGTCGCGCAGGTCGTGGCGGACGTGTTCGCCGTGCCCGCAGCCCGGGTCCGCATCACCGCGACCCGCACCGACAAGGTGCCCAACACCTCCGCCACCGCCGCCTCGTCCGGCGCCGACCTGAACGGCATGGCGGCGCACGCGGCGGCACGCACCATCCGCGACCGGCTGGCCGGCGTGGCGGCATCGATCGGCGGCTGCGCGGCGGACGAGGTGCGCTTCACGCCCGAAGGGGTGGTCGCGGGCGCGGAGACGATTCCGTTCGCCACGCTGTGCCGCCGGGCGCATCTGGCGCGGGTGTCGCTGTCCTCGACCGGCTTCTACGCCACGCCGGACATCGCCTATGACCGCGCGGCGCATCGCGGGCGGCCCTTCTACTATTTCGCCTATGGCGCGGCCTGTGCGGAGGTGGTGATCGACACGCTGACCGGCGAGCATCGCGTGCTGGCGGTCGATATCCTCCACGACGTCGGGCGCTCGCTCAACCCGGCGATCGACCTCGGCCAGATCGAGGGCGGGTTCCTCCAGGGGCAGGGCTGGCTGACGACCGAGGAACTGGTGTTCGCCGCCGACGGGCGGCTGCTGACCCATTCGCCCGCGACCTACAAGATCCCGACCGCCGCCGACCGCCCGGACCGCCTGACGATCGCGCTGTGGGACGGGGAGAATGTCGAACCGACGATCCACCGGTCGAAGGCGGTCGGCGAACCGCCGTTCATGCTGGCGCAGTGCGTCCTTTCCGCGATCGGCGAGGCGGTGGCCGCGACCGCGCCCGACCGGCGCGCCTTCCCCCCGCTCGACGCGCCCGCCACGCCGGAGGCGATCCTGCGCGCGATCGCCGCGCACCGCGCATGAGCGGGAACTGGCGGGAACGGCTGCTGGCGGTCGCCGATGACGAACCGCTCGCGCTCGTCACCGTGCTCGCGACCGAGGGATCGGCACCGCGCGGCGCAGGCACGCGGATGGTGGTGAGCGATGCCGCTTCGTTCGACACGATCGGCGGCGGCACGCTCGAACACCGCGCGATCGAACAGGCGCGCATGATGCTCTCGCATCCGCCGGGAACATGGCGGGTGCAGGACTATCCGCTCGGCCCGCTGCTCGGCCAGTGCTGCGGCGGGCGGGTGCGGCTGCTGGTCGAACGGCTCGATCCCGCCGCACTCGGCTGGGTCGCGGAGGCGACGGACGGCGCGGTCCTGACCACGACCTTGCACGACGCGACCGTCGCCCGCGCGCGCGACGATGCGGCGGTGCCCCGCCCCCTCTCGGCGCGCGGAGAGCGCCCCGGCCCCGGCGCATGCTGGGCCGAGCGGATCGGCCAGTGGCGACGCCCGCTCTATCTGTTCGGGGCGGGCCATGTCGGACAGGCGATCGCGCGCGGCGCGACCGGGCTGCCGCTCAGCCTCGCCTGGTTCGACAGCCGCGCGGGGCTGGCCGATATCGCCGGAGTGACGATCGTCGCGGAGGATCGCCTGCCCGATTGCCTTGCCGACGCGCCCGCCGATGCGGCGATCCTGATCCTGACCCACGACCATGCGCTCGACTATGCGCTGACGCGCGCCGCGCTGGCCGGGCCGCCGCGCGCGCTGGTCGGGCTGATCGGATCGGCGACCAAGCGCGCCCGTTTCCTCGCCCGGCTGGCGCGCGACGGGATCGATGGCGCGGCGCGCGCACGGCTGACCTGTCCCATCGGGCTGGCGTCGATCCCCGGCAAGGAGCCGGAGGTGATCGCGCTGTCCGCCCTCGCCCAGCTCCTGGCGCTCGGGAGCGGCGCCCCTCCCGTACCGGCGGAGTGCCCATGACGCTGCGACTGTTCCGTGCCGAACTCCTGTCGGTCGCCGCCGATCCCCGCGACGATCCCGATGCGATCCGCCACGAACCCGACGGGCTGCTCGCGGTCGAGGACGGGACGGTCGTCGCGCGCGGCGATTTCGCCTCGCTCGCGCCCCGTTTCGGGAACGCGTGGGTCGAGTCGCTCCCCGGCATCGTCGTGCCCGGCTTCGTCGACGCGCATGTCCATTATCCGCAGATGGACCGGATCGCCTCGCACGGCGAACAGCTGCTCGACTGGCTGGAGCGCCATATCTTTCCCGCCGAAATGGCCTTCGCCGATTCCGCCCATGCCGCGCGCGTCGCCGATGCGTTCCTCGCCGAGCTGCTGCGCCACGGCACGACCAGCGCGCTGGTGTTCCCGACCGTCCATGCCGGATCGGTCGACGCGCTGTTCGACGCGGCGCTCGCCCGGCGGATGCGGATCGTGTCGGGCAAGGTGCTGATGGACCTCGGCCCCGAGGGCCTGCGCGACACGCCGGAGACGGCGCGCGGCGACAGCGAGGCGCTGATCCGGCGATGGCGCGGGCGCGGGCGGCTCGGCTATGCGGTGACGCCGCGCTTCGCGCTCACCTCGTCCGACGAACAACTGGTACAGGCAGCCGCGCTGCTCGACGCGAACCCCGACGTGCTGCTCCACACCCATCTGGCGGAGAACCGCCACGAATGCGCCGCCGTGGCGGAGCGTTTCCCGCACGCGCACGACTATCTCGACGTGTACGACCGGTTCGGGCTGGTGGGTGCGCGATCGGTGTTCGCGCACGGCATCCACCTGAGCGACCGCAGCTGCGCGCGCCTTGCCGAAAGCGGCGCGGGGATCGCGGTGTGCCCCACCTCCAACCTGTTCCTCGGCTCGGGCTTCTTCGATTTCGGACAGGCCGATGCGCACGGGGTCCGGCTTGGGCTGGGCAGCGATATCGGCGCGGGTACGTCCTTCTCGCTGCTGCATACCGCAGGCGTCGCCTATCAGGCGGCGCTGGCGCGCGAGGTGCGGCTCGATCCGTTCCGCGCGCTGTATCTGGCGACGGCGGGCAGCGCGGCGCTGCTCGGCATCGGTGGCCGGGTGGGCGCGCTGCTGCCGGGGCAGGAGGCCGACTTCGTGGTGCTGGACGAGGCCGCGACGCGGCTGCTCGCGCGGCGGACGGCGGGCGCGGACCTGCCCGCGCGGCTGTTCGCGATGCAGGTGCTGGGCGACGACCGCACCGTGCGGCGCAGCTATGTGATGGGCGAATGCGCCTGGGACCGGGGGATCGGCTGATGCGCGGGATATGGTGGTGGTGGCTGGCGGCGTTGCTGATGGCGGCGAGCCCCGCATGGGCGCAGCAGGCGCGGCGACTGGTCGTCGTCGATGACGAGGGGTTCGGGCTGGCCCATGCGATGCTGCTCGACGCGCCCGATGTTCAGGTGCTGGGCATCACCACCGTGACCGGCAACGTCTGGGTCAATCGCGCCACCGCCATGGCGCTGAAGGGCGTGGAGACGATGGGCCGCGACGTGCCCGTGGTGCAGGGCGCGACCTATCCGCTGGTCAATTCGGAGGTGCTGACCGAACGCTGGGAGGCGCTGTACGGCAAGCTGACGTGGAAGGGCGCGTGGATGCGCCGGTGGGTCGAACCGACGCAGCAGAGCACGCCGCCCTATCACCGCGCCGACGATCCGGTCGACCTGCCCGGCGGCAATCCGACGCGCACGGCATCGGGCGAGATCGCCGCCAATTTCCTGCTGCGGATGGTGCGCGAACATCCGGGGCAGGTGACGATCATCGCGATGGGGCCGCTCACCAACCTCGCACTGGCGCAGCGACTCGACCCGGCGTTCGCGGGGCTGGCGAAGGAGCTGGTCTATATGGGCGGCAGCCTCAATCCGCGGCAGGTGCGCGACGGCGTCTCCGCCGCGCAGTTCGCGCGCGAGTTCGTCCATTCGCCCCGCCGCGAATTCAACGCCCGCTTCGATCCCGAGGCCGCCAGCATCGTGTCGCGCAGCCCGTGGCGGCGGATCACCGTCGTGCCGAGCGACCCCTCCACCGCGACCGAGCTGACCCCGGCGCTGCTCGCCCGGCTGCGCGCGGTGTCGCCGCCTGCGGTCGCGGCATGGATCGGCGCGCTCGAACCGGGCTTCCCGCTGTGGGACGAGATCGCCGCCGGGGTCTGGCTCGACCCCGGCATCGTCACCGCGCGCGACACCGCCTTCGTCGATTACGATACGCAGTTCGGGCCGAACTACGGCGATACCCTGTCATGGAATGAAGGCTATCAGCCCGGCATCGGCGAACGGCGCGCGGAGGTGATCCGCACGATCGACCCGGCGAAGCTGGAGGCGCTGATGCTGCGGCTGCTCGCCCGGCGTCAGGCCGCGGGCGGGATGTAGGCGAAGCGGCCGAACCCCGCCTCGATCTCGCGCAGCACCATCTGCGCGGCATGCGACGGGGTGCGCGCGCTGGCGGTGCACAGCGCCAGCGTCATCGGGCGCAGCACCTTGTCGACGATGCGGGTGAAGGCGAGCGTGCCCGCGCGGACCTCGGTCGACACGTCCAGCGAGGTGAGGATGCCGATGCTGTCCCCTTCCGCGATCAGCGATGCGATCATCTGGATATTGTCCGACGTCGCGCGGCGGCGGAGCGTGACGCCCGACGTCCCCTCCAGCACCGCGACCTGCTGGTGCACCGCCAGCGGGGCGGCGGGCAGGATCACCGACTGCCCGTCGCAATCGGCGAACCGCGCCTCGGGCCTCGCCGCCAGCGGATGCCCCGGCGGCGAGACGATGCCGAGCACCACGTCGACGAAGGCGCGCACCGTCAGGTCCTGATAGGATTGCGGGTCGAACAGGATGCCGAAGTCCACGTCGTTGGCGGCGATCGCCCGGCGCACCTGTTCGTTGCCCAGCACATGCACCCCCATGGTGATGCCCGGATGGCTCCGCTGGATCGCGTGGATCGCGGCGGGCATATAGCCCTTGGCCAGCGCGTCGATGACCGCGATGTCGACATGGCCGCGCTTCAGCCCGCGCAGATCCTCGATCTGCGACAGCGTGTCGCCCAGCTGCTTCTGCCAGCGCCCGCCCGCCGCCATCATCACCTCGCCCGCGGCGGTCAGCCGGAGGCCGGTGGGCAGCCGCTCGAACAGCTGCACGCCCAGCCGCGCCTCGGCGTTCAGTATCTGCCGGTCGATCGCCGACGCCGACACCGAAAGCTCGTCGGCGGCGCGCCGGATCGAGCCCAGCCGCCCTACCGCCATGAAATACCGGATGAATCTTGACAGCGCGGGCATGCGCTAATTTTTGCAACGGATCGTCGTCATCATTGCGTTTGAATGCAACGACCCGCCGCCGTACGTCAATCGCCAAGTCGGGACGATGACACGACGAACAAACGATTGCCGGACACGACCGGGTTGGCGTGGACGACGGTGCGTATCCCCGTCGCGGGCATGGAGGGAGAGGCCGGACATCGGCGACGCACCCGTCCGGGGGAAAGGATCGGGGCGTCCTACGGGGGGCTGACCATGAAGAATTCCGCGCGCGCGCTATCGACCGTCCTGCATCGTCCGATCCCGGTGCGCCGCACCGGCCTTGCCGCCATGCTCGTGCTGCTCGGCGGGACGGCGATGACCGCCCCCGCCCTTGCGCAGGACGCACCGGCGGCCACCGCACCCGCCCAGGGCGCCGCGCCGGACGACGGCGAGATCGTCGTCACAGGCTCGCTCGACGCGCTGCCGGTCAAGGACGTCGGATCGGTCTTCGGGTTCGACAAGACGCTGGTGGAAACGCCGCGCTCGGCATCGACGATCAGCGACGAACAGATCGAACGCTTCGGCATCACCGACATCTACGATCTGGTCGCGCAGTCGCCCGGCACCTTCACCAACTCGTTCTTCGGGGTGGGCGGCGCGCTCGACATTCGCGGCACGCCGGGCGAAACCTATTTCCGCGGCGTCCGCCGGCTCGACAATGCGGGCAACTATCCGACGCCGATCGCCGCCGCCGACCGGATCGACATCGTGCGCGGTCCCGCCTCGCCGATCTACGGCCCGTCCAAGACCGGCGGCTACATGAACTTCGTGCCCAAATCGGCGCGGGTCGCGGGCGGTGCGCTGATGACCAGCCCGCAGGGCGAGGTGAGCTACACCGGCGGCAGCTGGAGCCGCAACAACCTGCGCGCCGAAGTGCGCGGGCCGGTGCGCCTGCTCGGCGCCGACCTCGGCTACAGCCTCTATGCCGAGATCGAGGATTCGGGCAGCTATTACCGCAACATGTCGACCAAGCAGACGATCCTGCAGGGCGCCTTCGACCACCAGCTGACCGACGCTGTCCGCATCGAGTTCGGCGGACAGTATCAGGACTTCAAGGGCCAGCAGAACGGCGGCTGGAACCGGCTGACGCAGGCGCTGGTCGATGACGGCACCTATATCACCGGCACCGCCAAGCCGCTCGACACCGACGGCGACGGCCAGATCTCGCAGGGCGAGGTCAAGGCGGTGATCCCCGGCGGCCTGTCGATCTTCGGCAACTTCACCTGCCCGAACAGCAGCTTCAGCCCGTTCGCCGCGGGCTTCACCGACGCCTGCTTCACCCAGACCTATCCGCAGCTCAACCTCGTCAACACCGGCACCACCAAGCTCAGCCGCCGCAACGTGCTGACCGGTACCGAGGACAAGCTGACCAACCGGCAGACGACGCTGTATTACGACGTCACCTTCGACGGGCCGGGGGACCTGACGCTCAAGAACCAGCTGTTCTTCGACCATACGCAGAACATCAACAACAACGATTACGGCTTCTCGCAGCGCGTCAAATCCTATGTGATCGAGGACAAGATCGTCGTCGCCAAGTCTATCGACACCGGCATCGGCAAGTTCTCCGGCCAGTTCTCGCCGTCGGTGCGCTACGTCAACTTCAACTACGGCGACGACTTCGACTTTGAATATTTCCACCGCGTCGATCTGACGCAGGGCTATACCCCGGCGTCGAACCGGCTGCTCGCCAACGAATGCAACTGCGGCTATACCGACCGGGTCTTCGGGCATACGACCGACTATGGCGTCGCCGCGCTGGTCGATCTCGACTTCGACTTCGGGCTCGATCTGCTGCTCGGCGGGCGCTACGACAAGGTCGATGCGACGTCGCGCTACGACCCGACCGTCATGGACCGCGTGCCGGTGCGCAATTCGGCAAAGGGCAGCGACGACGGCTGGTCGTGGACCGCCAGTGCATCCTACAAGCTGCCCTTCGGCCTCATCCCCTATGCCACCGCGTCGCAGCAGACGACGATCGTCGTCGGCCAGGGGGCGGAGGTACTGCCCGAGGCGGTGGCGTCGGGCTTCATGTCGACCTCGCGCCTGTACGAAGGCGGGGTGAAGGGCAGCTGGCTGAACGACACGCTCTATGCGGCGGTGTCGGCGTACAAGCAGAACCGGACCGACTTCAACATCCAGTCGATCACCGTCAACCAGGCGGTCGAGACGAAGGGCGTGGAGGCCGAGGCGCGCTGGGCGGTCGATCGCCACCTGCTCGTCACCGCCGCCTATACCCATACCGAGGTGGTCAACCTGACCGGGCTCGAGCAGGGCACGCTGTTCAGCTTCTTCGGGATCGAGGATCTGGTGAACGTCACCAACCCGACGCTGCACCTCGGCGGGCAGCCGATCGGCCTCGTCCCCATCAACAGCCGCAGCGACGCGCGCCGCGCGGGCATTCCCGCCAACCTCTATTCGGCGACCGCGACCTATGGCTTCGACAACGGCCTGTCGTTCAGCGGCAGCGTGGTGAAGGTCGATTCGGTCTTCTCGGGCCAGTCGCAGGCGGTGCGCCTGCCCGCCTATACGCTCGTCGACCTGTCGAGCTCGTTCCAGACCGGGCCATGGCTGTTCCGTGGCGTCATCAAGAACGCGACCAACGCGCGCTATTTCCGCGCGAACTTCACCGAATTGTTCGGCAGCACCATCGTCCTGCCCGAACGCCCGCGCAGCTTCCTCGCCTCCGCCGTCTACAAATTCTGAAGGTGCGGGCGGGGAGCCGGACGACCGGCAGCCCCCGCCCGGCCGGAGTATCGATCATGCACGCTTTCCTCACCGGCCTGATGCTCGCCGCCGCCGCGCCGACGTCGGCGGCACCCGCCGCGCCGCCCCCCGCCGCCGCCGTCGCGCCGCGGCCCTGCGCGATCGGCGCGCCCTGCCCCCGTCCGCTGCCGGTGCGGGTCGTCGTCGTCACCATGTTCGAGATCGGCAAGGACGAAGGCGATACGGCGGGCGAGTTCCAGCTGTGGAAGACGCGGCGCAACCTGCGCCAGCGCATCCCCTTTCCCCATGGCTATCACGATCTCTACTATAATCCGGATACGCAGATACTGGGCGTCGTCACCGGCGTCGGCTCGATCCGCGCGGCGGCGGCCGTCACCGCGCTCGGCCTCGACAACCGGCTCGACCTGTCGCGGGCCTATTGGCTGGTCGCGGGCATCGCCGGGATCGATCCGGAGGATGCCTCGATCGGATCGGCGGCATGGGCGCGCTACGTCGTCGACGGCGATCTGGCGCATGAGATCGACGCGCGCGAGATCCCCGCCGACTGGAAGAGCGGCTATTTCCCGCTCGACCGCAAGGGCCCGAACGATCCTGCCCCGCCGCGCACCGACGGGGGCGAGGTGTTCGCGCTCAATCCCGCGCTGGCGGAATGGGCGTTTCGCCTGACGCGCGACACGCCGCTGCCCGACGATCCGGGGATCGCCCGCGAACGCGCCCGCTATACCGGCCATCCCAATGCGCGGAAGCCGCCGTTCGTCCTGATGGGCGACCAGTTCTCGGCGATGACCTTCTGGCACGGCAGCCTGCTCAACCGCTGGGCCAACGACCACACCCGCTATTTCACCGCAGGCAAGGGCCAGTTCGTGACCAGCGCGATGGAGGAGAGCGGCACGCTCCAGGCGATCGAGTATCTGTCGAAGATCGGGCGGCTCGACAAGCAGCGCGTGCTCGTGCTGCGCGCGGGCAGCAACTATACGCTGCCGCCGCCCGGCGTCGCCGCCGCCGACTATCTGCTGCGCGAGAACGAGGGCTATGCCGGGCTCGCCGCGTCGGTCGAGAGCCTCTACCGCGTCGGCAACCGGGTGGTCGAGGAACTGCTGAAGAACTGGGAACGCCACGGCGAGACGCCGCCCGAATGACGCTGGGCGTCCTGCATTCGGCGGCGGTGCTCGTCACGATGGACGACGACGACCGCCAGATCGCCGACGGTGCGATCGCGTGGCGGGACGGCGTCATCACCGCCGTCGGGACCACCGACGAACTCGCTCCCCTGCGCCGTATCGCCGACCGGACGATCGACGCGCGCGGCTGCGTGGTCACGCCGGGGCTGGTCAACACCCACCACCACCTGTTCCAGTCGCTGACCCGCGCGGTGCCGGGCGCGACCGACGCCTCGCTGTTCGCATGGCTCCAGCGGCTCTATCCGATCTGGGCGCGCTACACCCCCGACGACATCCATGCCGCCACCCGCCTCGGGCTTGCCGAGCTGGCGCTCTCGGGGTGCACGCTCAGCAGCGACCATCTCTACCTCTATCCGGACGGCGTGACGCTCGACGACACGATCGCCGCCGCCGCCGACATCGGGTTGCGCTTCCATGCCACGCGCGGCAGCATGAGCGTGGGCGAGAGCGCGGGCGGCCTGCCTCCCGACGCGCTGGTCGAGCGCGAGGACGCGATCCTTGCCGACACGATCCGGGTGATCGACCGGTTCCACGATCCCGCCCCCGGCGCGATGGTGCGGATCGGCGTCGCCCCCTGTTCGCCCTTTTCGGTGAGCGAGGGGCTGATGCGCGACGCGGCGCTGCTCGCGCGCGACAAGGGGGTGATGCTGCACACCCATCTGGCGGAGGACGACGACGACGTCGCCTTCTCGCTCGAACGCTTCGGCTGTCGCCCCGGCGTCTATGCCGAGCGACTGGGCTGGACCGGCCCCGACGTATGGATGGCGCATTGCGTGAAGCTGGACGCCGACGAGATCGCGCTGTTCGCCGCGACCGGCACCGGGGTCGCGCATTGCCCCTGCTCCAACTGTCGACTGGGGTCGGGAATCGCCCCGGTCCCGCGCATGCTGGGCGCGGGCGTGCCGCTGGGACTGGGGGTCGACGGCTCCGCCTCGAACGACAGCGGCCACCTGTTGCAGGAGGCGCGGCAGGCCATGCTGCTCCAGCGGGTGGTGGGCGGCGCGGGTGCCCTTGCCCCGCGCGCTGCGCTGCGGCTGGCGACGCGGGGCGGGGCGGAAATGCTCGGGCGGCACGATTGCGGCGCGCTGGTCGTCGGCAGGCGCGCCGATCTGGCGGTATGGGATGCGCAGACCCCGGCCAACACCGGCGCATGGGATGCGGTGGCGGGACTGATCCTCTGCCCGCCCGCCGGGGTGCGCGACCTGTTCGTCGAGGGGCGGGCGGTGGTGACGGACGGCATGCTCACCGGCGTGCCGCATGCCACGATCGTCGCCGACGCCCGCCGATCGGCGGCAAGGCTGCAATCGGTCGCCTGAGCGCCTGATCTTGATCCGCTCACGCGGATGCCGCACCGGCCAACCTCCGACCAGATCTACGCGACCACCTCGTCGCGGCTCTCCCGGTTGCCGAAGAACGCATTCAGGGCGACCGCGCTGATCGACGCCAGCACGATCCCCGAATGCAGCAGCGGGGCAAGCGCGGCGGGCATCGCCTGGAAGAAGCGGTCCGACAGCACCGGGATCAGCCCGACCGCGATCGATACCGCGATCGTCACCAGCCGCTCGAACGTCAGCTCGACCGACCCCAGGATGCGGATGCCGGTCGCCGCGATCATCCCGAACATCACCAGCGCCGCCCCGCCCAGCACCGGCAACGGCACCACCGCGACCAGCGCCGCCAGCTTCGGACAGAAGCCGAGCGCGAGCAGGATCACCCCCGCCCCGGCGCACACGAAGCGCGAACGGACCCCGGTGATGCTCAGCAACCCGATATTCTGCGCGAACGAGGTATAGGGAAAGGTGTTGAACACGCCGCCCAGCACCGTCCCCGCCGCATCGCCGCGCAGGCCGCGCACCATCTGGCGGCGATCGACCGGCCGCCCGACCATCTGCCCCGCCGCCATGAACATGCCGAAGGATTCGATCATCACCGTCATCATGACGAGGCACATCGCGATCGACGCGGGCACCTCGAACGTCGGCAGCCCGAACTGGAACGGGCGCACCAGCGCGAACCACGGCGCGTCGCGCACCGGCGTCAGGTCCACCTGCCCCAGTGCCCCGGCGATGATCGTGCCCGCGACCGTCCCCGCCAGCACCGCGCCGCTGCGCAGCAGGCCGTGGCCGAACCGCATCAGGCACAGCACGACGCCCAGCGTCAGCAGCGCCAGCAGCAGATGCTGGGGCGCGCCATAGCCCGGATCGGTCGGCTGCCCGCCCGCCGTCCAGTTGATGCCGACCCGCATCAGGCTCAGCCCGATCGACAGGATCACCGTGCCGGTCACGGCGGGCGGGAACAGCCGCGACACCCGCCCGACGAACGGCGCGACCAGAAAGCCGAACAGCCCGGCGACGATCACCGCGCCATAGATGCTGCGCAGCACGACGGCGGGCGGCGATCCGTCGGCGACACCGGTCGCGATCATCGCCAGCATCGGGCTGATCGACGCGAAGGTCACGCCCATCACGATCGGCAGGCGGATGCCGACCTTGGGCAGGCCCAGCGTCTGGATCAGCGTGGCGAAGCCGCAGGCGACCAGATCGGCGCTGATGAGCAAGGCCAGCTGCGCGGGCGGCAGGTTCAGCGCGCGCCCGACGACCAGCGGCACCGCCACCGCTCCGGCATACATCACCAGCACATGCTGCATGGCCAGCGGCGCGAGCCGGCCAGGCGGCGGCAGCGCGTCGACGCCGTCGTCGATCCGGTCGGGCACCGGCGGGGCGGCCGTCGCCTGTCCTGCGAGGGGCAACTCGCTCGTCGCCGATTGCATGGGCCGGGCCTCCGTCTGCTGGGTGATGGCCATCCTCTATCGGCATCGCGGCGATCGCCACCAGCGCCGAATCTGGAACGAAGCGATCGAGAAAAGGCATCGCTCGCGCCCGGTGCACGGCAGCGCGTCTCCGCACTATCCCCGGCGGCACCGATTGCGCATGATGGCGATGCCGCACGACCGATCCCATCGCATGGAAGCTGCCCGCATGACCGACGACGACTTCATCACCGCGCTGCCCAAGGCCGAGCTGCATCTGCATATCGAGGGCAGCCTCGAACCCGAACTGATGTTCGACCTCGCCCGGCGCAACCGCGTCGCCATCCCGTTCCGCTCGGTCGAGGAAGTGCGCGCGGCCTATGCCTTCTCCAATCTCCAGGATTTCCTCGACATCTATTACGCCGGAGCCGACGTGCTGCGCGAAGCACAGGACTTCCACGACCTCGCGGTCGCCTATTTCGATCGCGCGGCGGCGGACGGCGTGGTCCATGCCGAAATCTTCTTCGATCCCCAGACCCATACCGATCGCGGCATTCCGTTCGACGTGGTGATGGAAGGGCTGTCGTCGGGCATGGCGGCCGCGGAGGCGAAGCATGGCCTGACGTCGAAGCTGATCCTGTGCTTCCTGCGCCATCTGGACGAGGATGCCGCCTTCGCGACCTTCGCCCGGGCGGAGAAGTGGCTCGACCGGATCGACGGGGTCGGCCTCGATTCCTCCGAAGTCGGCCATCCCCCGTCGAAATTCGCCCGCGTGTTCGCCGCCGCCGGGGATGCCGGACTCAAGCGCGTGGCGCATGCGGGCGAGGAAGGCCCGCCCGCCTATGTCCATGAAGCGCTCGACCTGCTGCGCATCGACCGGCTCGACCATGGCAATCGCGCGCTGGAAGATCCGCTGCTCACCGCCCGCCTCGCGCGCGAGGCGATGACGCTCACCGTCTGCCCGCTGTCCAACCACAAGCTGTGCGTGGTGCGCGACATGGCCGATCACCCGATCGACCACATGCTGCGCCTCGGGCTGCGCGCGACGATCAATTCGGACGATCCGGCCTATTTCGGCGGCTATGTCGGCGACAATTACCGCGCGGTCGCCCGCGCGCGGCAGCTGTCGCGCGGCGACCTCGTGACGCTGGCGCGCAACAGCTTCCTCGGATCGTTCCTCGACGACGGCGCCGTCGCCGCGCATCTGGCGAGGCTCGATGCCTTCGCGCTACAGGCCCGCTGACCGGTTGCGCTCGTGGCGGGGGCAGGACAACATGCCCCTCGGCCTCACAACGATGATGGAAGTTTCGTGGTCCCCAAAATCTATCTGTCCGCCGACCGCCTGCTGGAGGATTCGTTCCGGCTGGCCAATGCCGTGTTCGATTCCGGTTTCCGCCCGACCCATATCGTCGGCATCTGGCGCGGCGGCGCGCCGGTCGGCATCGCGGTGCAGGAGCTGCTCGAATATCGCGGCGTGCAGAGCGACCATATCGCGATCCGCACCGCATCCTACCACGGCATCGACCAGCAGGCGCCGGAGGTCCGCATCCATGGCCTCGGCTATCTGATCGACGTGCTGAACCCGGAGGACCGGCTGCTGCTGATCGACGACGTGTTCGATTCGGGGCGGTCGATCCGTGCGGTGCTGAAGGAACTGAAGGAGCGCTGCCGCAACAACCTGCCGCGCGAGGTGAAGGTTGCCACCGTCTATTACAAGCCGTCGCGCAACGTCACCGACCTGAAGCCCGATTTCTTCGTCCACCAGACCAACGACTGGCTGATCTTCCCGCACGAGATCGACGGCCTGACCGAGGAGGAGATCCGCGCGCACAAGCACGGCGCCGACGTGATCCTGCGCTGAGCATCGGCCTGGGAACCGCGCGGCGGTGCGCGGTTCCCCGCCGTCACGCGATCGCGGGCAGCTTCTCCAGATGCTTCTCCAGCGTGATCGGATAGTCGCGCACGCGGACCCCGGTGGCGTTGTAGATCGCATTGGCCACCGCCGCGCCCACGCCGCACAGCCCCAGTTCGCCGACGCCTTTGGCCTTCATCGGATTGGCCTTGTCGTCCGCCTCGTCGAGGAACACGACCTCCTGGTGCGGGATGTCGGCATGGACCGGCACCTCGTAGCTCGCGAGGTCGTGGTTGACGAACAGGCCGAAGCGTTCGTCGACCGCCAGTTCCTCCATCAGCGCGCTGCCGACGCCCATCGTCATCGCCCCGATCACCTGGCTGCGCGCCGACACCGGATTGATGATCCGCCCGGCGGCGCACACCGCCAGCATCCGCCGGATGCGGGTCACGCCGGTATAGGCGTCGACCGCCACCTCGACGAAATGCGCGCCGAAGGTGGCGAAGGCGTACTGCTTGTCGAGCGCGCCGAACTCGATCTTGTCCTCGGCGCTCAACTCGCCCGCGTCGCCGAGCGGCACCGAACGCCCGCCGCCCGTCACCCGGCCGTCCGCGAACACCGCATCGCTGCCGAGGCCGAGCTTCTGCGCGACCTGCGCCCGCAGCGCCACGCACGCGGCATAGACGCCCGCCGTGCTGTTGGGCGCACCCCATTGCCCGCCCGACCCTGCCGACACCGGATAGGCGGAATTGCCCAGCCGCACCTCGACCGCATCGACCGGCACGCCCATCATCTCGGCGGCGGTCTGGGCGATGATGGTGTAGCTGCCCGTGCCGATGTCGGTCATGTCGGTTTCGACCACGATCCGCCCGCCCGTCAGCCGCACCCGCGCGCCCGAGGTACGGTTGACGTGGTTGCGGAATGCGGCGGCCATGCCGACGCCGCGCAGCCACTTGCCGTCGCGCACCTGCCCCGGCTTCGGATTGCGCTTCGCCCAGCCGAAGCGCTGCGCACCCTCGGTCAGGCAGCGGACCAGCTGGCGCTGCGAGAACGGCTTCTTCGGATCGGCGGGATCGACCTGCGTATCGTTCCGGATGCGGAACTGCACCGGGTCCATGCCCAGCTTTTCCGCCATCTCGTCCATCGCGACTTCCAGCGCCATCATCCCCGGCGCCTCGCCCGGCGCGCGCATCGCATTGCCCTCGGGCAGGTCGAGCACCGCGAGGCGCATCGCCGCCAGCCGGTTCGCGCCCGCATAGAGCAGCTTGGTCTGGTTGACCGCCGCTTCGGGGCCGCCGTCGGGCTGATCGCCCGACCCGCTTTCATGCGCGATCGCGGTGATCGTGCCGTCGGGGGTACAGCCGATCCGCACGCGCTGCCGCGTCGCCGGGCGGTGGGTGGCGTTGTTGGCCATCATCGGCCGCGCCATCGCGATCTTGACCGGCCGTTTCGCCGCCTTGGCACCCAGCGCCGCCAGCACCGCATCGGCGCGCAGGAACAGCTTTCCGCCGAACCCGCCGCCGATATAGGGCGATTGCAGCGTGATCTTCTCCCTGGGGATACCCAGCGTCCTGGCCAGGTCGCCGCGTCCCCAGTCGATCATCTGGTTCGACGTCCACAGCGTCAGCCGGTCGCCGTCCCACCGCGCGGTGGAGGCGAACGGCTCCATCATCGCATGGCTGTGATCGGGGGTGGTGTATTCCGCGTCGAGCTTGACCGGGGCGGCGGCATAGGCCCCCTCGAAATCGCCGACCCGCGCCTCGGGCTTGCCGTCGTCGCCTGGGGCCGGCGCGGCGGACTTCAGCCCTTCCTCGAGGCTGAAGCGCCCCTTGGCCCGGGCATAGTCGACCCGGACGAGCGCCGCTGCGGCGCGTGCCTGCTCGAACGTCTCGGCGACGACCACCGCCACCGCCTGATGATAATGATCGACCGCAGGCCCGGCGAGCAGCCTGACGGTGTTCATCCGCCCCTTGCCCAGCGGCCCCGCGCTGTCGGCGGTGACGATCGCCAGCACGCCCGGTGCCGCGCGCGCGGCGGAGAGGTCGATCGAGCGGATGCTGCCCTTGCCGATGCCCGCGCCCACGATCACGCCATAGGCGGCATCCGGCACGTCGCGCGCATGTTCAAAGGCATAGGGCGCGACCCCTGAAACCTTCTTGGGTCCGTCGATGCGCGCGCGGGGGCGGCCGACCACCTGTTGCCGGTCGATCGGATTGGGTCCGGCGGGGGTTTCAAACTTCATCGGATCACCCCTTCGCCTGCGCGATGACGGAGGCCAGCGCGCGCGTCGCGAGCGGCAGCTTGAACGCATTGTCCCTGGTCGGCGTCGCGCCCTCGAACGCGCGCGCGGTGACGGCGGCGGCGCCCTGCGGCAGCAGCGCGTCGGCTTCCTCGACCCGCCACGGGCGCGGGGCGACGCCGCCGAACGCCACCCGGCCCGTGCCGTCGCGCTGGATCACCGCCGCGACCGACACCAGCGCATAGGCATAGGACGCCCGGTCGCGGACCTTTTCATAGAAATGCCTGCCGCCGATCGGTCTGGGCAGCGTCACGGCGGTAATCAGCTCGCCCGGTTTCAGCACCGTGTCGAGATCGGGCCGGTCGCCCCACAGCCGGTGGAAGTCGGCGATCGGGATGGCGCGGCCCTGCCCCTGCCCGTCGATCGTCTCGACCACCGCGTCGAGCACCCGCATCGCGACGGCCATATCACCGGGAAAGGTCGCGATGCACTGGTCCGACACGCCGATCACGCCCAGCTGCCGCGAATAGCCGCCGATCGCGGCGCAGCCCGACCCCGGCCTGCGCTTGTTGCACGCCATGTTGGTGTCGTAGAAATAGGGGCAGCGGGTACGTTGCAGCAAATTGCCCGCGGTCGTCGCCTTGTTGCGCAACTGCCCGCTCGCCCCCGCGACGATCGCCCGCGTCAGCACGCCATAGTCGCGCCGCACCCGTTCGTGGCTGGCCAGATCGGTGTTGCTGACCAGCGCACCGATGCGCAGGCCGCCGTCCGCCGTCTCCTCGATCCGGTCGAAGCCCAGCTCCTGCACGTCGACCAGATGGGTCGGCGTCTCGATCTCCAGCTTCATCAGGTCGAGCAGGTTGGTGCCGCCCGCGATGAACTTCGCGCCGGGTCGGCTGGCGACCAGCTGTGCGGCGGCGCGGGCGTCCTTCGCCCGCTCATAGGTGAAGGCCCTCATGCGCGTGCTCCCGCGACATCGGCGATCGCTTCGGCGATGTTGGAATAGGCCCCGCAGCGGCAGATGTTGCCGCTCATCCGCTCGCGCACCTCCATGTCGGTGGGCGTAGGTCTGGCGGTCAGGTCCGCCTGCACATGGCTCGGCACGCCGCGCCTGATTTCATCGAGCACCGCCACCGCCGAACAGATCTGCCCCGGCGTGCAATAGCCGCACTGGTATCCGTCGTGCCGGACGAACGCCGCCTGCATCGGGTGCAGCCTGTCCGGGGTGCCCAGCCCCTCGATCGTCGTCACCCGGTCGCCGTCGTGCATGACGGCGAGGGTCGGGCAGCTGTTGATCCGCTTGCCGTCGACCAGCACGGTGCAGGCCCCGCACTGGCCATGGTCGCAACCCTTCTTGGTGCCGGTCAGTTGCAGATGCTCGCGCAGCGCGTCGAGCAGCGTCGTGCGCGGATCGAGCGCCAGTTCGCGTGTTCGCCCGTTGACGGTCAGCCGCACGTCCATCGTCGGCACCGGTGCCGCGGCGGCGGGCGCCATCGGCGCGGCCCCGGCGGGTGCGGCGGCCAGCGCGGCGGTCGCCGCACCGCCTGCCAGCAGGCCGCGGCGCGACAGTTCGAATTCGGGCAGCTCTGCCATGGGGTTCTCCAGACGGGCGGGCGGACGGACGATCCGCACCATGCCTGCGGATGCAGGCCCAGCCCAGCATAACCTTCGGAAGCGCGTTTCGGGTCCGTGCCGGTTGCGTAACGGCACGAAGCGGACCATTCCCCCGGCTTGCCGCATTCGCTAGCGGCTGATCCGACACAGTCGGATCGGGGCGGCACCAGCCCGCTCCCCCACCCGGCCACCCATCGGGAGTACCGGGTGGGGGAGCGGGCTGGTGCGGCTTCCACGCAAGTGGATTAGACTATAACCGATCGCATCAGACAAGGAGCTGCCCCATGGAAACCGTCTCCACCGCCCGCGCCCATGGCGGCACCCAGGGCGTGTACCGCCACGCCTCGACCGCCACGGGCGCGACGATGACCTTCTCGCTCTACGTCCCGCCCCTCGAACCGGGGCAGCGCGCGCCGCTGGTGTGGTATCTGTCGGGGCTGACCTGCACCCATGCCAATGTCACCGACAAGGGCGAGTATCGCCGCGCCTGCGCCGAACTCGGCCTCGCCTTCATCGCCCCCGACACCTCGCCGCGCGGGGACGGCGTGCCCGACGATCCGGAGGGCGCATGGGATTTCGGCCTCGGCGCGGGCTTCTACGTCGATGCGACCGAGGAACCGTGGTCGACCCATTACCGCATGCGATCCTATGTCGAGGACGAGCTGCCCGCGCTGATCGCCGCCGGGTTTCCGATGATCGATTGCGCGCGCACCGCGATCATGGGCCATTCGATGGGGGGCCATGGCGCGCTGACCATCGCCCTGCGCAACCCCGACCGCTTCGCCTCGGTCAGCGCGTTCGCGCCGATCGTCGCGCCGTCGCAGGTGCCATGGGGCGAAAAGGCGCTGGGCGGCTATCTCGGCGACGACCGCTCGGGCTGGCGCGGCGCGGACGCGGTGGCGATGATCGAGGACGGGATGCGGGTGCGCGACCTGCTGGTCGATCAGGGCGACGCCGACTCGTTCCTGTCCGAACAGCTCCGCCCCGAACTGCTCACCGCCGCCTGCGAGACGGCAGGCATCCCCTGCACGCTACGGATGCAGCCGGGCTACGACCACAGCTATCACTTCATCTCGACCTTCATGGAGGACCACCTGCGCTGGCATGCCGAACGGCTCGGGTAGGTTCGATCCGGCATTCGGCGATCGCCCCCTCCGTCATTCCCGCGCAGGCGGGAATCCATTGCCGCCGACGTTTCGGATCGGATCGCCACGCCCGCGCATATGGGCTCCCGCCTGCGCGGGAGTGACGATCAAGGATCATCGGCTGCCAGCCGTCATCCCGACGCAGGCCGGTTTGACGGCAACGGCTACGCCGCCCGCGCGTCGATCAGGTCGAGGACATCGCCGATCAGCGCCCGCATCGCCGCACGCGCGCCCACCGGGTCGCGCGCGGCGATCGCGTCGGCCACCGCCGCATGCTGTTCGACGCTCGCCGATCGGCCGACGATCGTGTTGGTGAAGCGGATCGAGGTGCGAAGCGCCGTCGCCACCATCTCGCGGAACTGGGCGTAGAAAGGGTTCTTCGCCGCCAGCAGCACCGCGACATGGAAGTCGATGTCGGCATCCAGCGGATCGTCCTCCCCCCGCTCCGCCGCCGCCATCCGGGCGAGCCCCGCCGCGACCGCCGCATGGTCCTGCGCATCGCCCAGCACCGCCGCCAGCGCCGCCGCCTCCGGCTCGATCGCGACGCGGAGCTGGTTGAACTGGCGCAGCAGCTCGACCGAGAACTGCCGGTCGAGCAGCCAGTGCAGCACGTCGGGGTCGAACAGGTTCCATGCCGATGCCGGGCGCACCACCGTTCCCTGCCGCGGGCGGGCGCTCACCAGCCCCTTGGCGGTCAGCATCTTCACCGCCTCGCGCGTGACCGACCGGCTGATCCCGTGGGTCCGCGCGATCTCCGCCTCGGTCGGGAAGGGCCGCGCGTCATATTCGCCGGTCACGATCGCCCGACCCAGCAGGTCGAGCGTCGCGCGTGTCAGATTCCCCCCCGGCATCCCGCTCATCCGCGTCGCCATTTCCGTTCCTTATGCACCGCGTTCCGGCTTCTTCACTGGACAAGCCGTATTCGTCGTATAATTGTCCCGCCCCAATACCGCCATATGCGGGCTGAGGGGGGATTTCCATGCGCCTGTCGACGATCGATCTGATCGTGGTCATCATCTACGCGATCGGCATCTTCGGTCTTGCGCAATGGGTGAGCCGCGACAAGGGGGGCCGGGAAAAGGACTCCTCCGACTATTTCCTCGCGTCCAAGTCGCTGCCGTGGTGGGCGATCGGCGCATCGCTGATCGCGGCCAACATCTCGGCGGAACAGATCGTCGGCATGGCGGGATCGGGCTATGCCATCGGCCTCGCCATCGCCTCCTATGAATGGATGGCGGCGCTGACGCTGCTGATCGTCGGCAAGTTCTTCCTGCCGATCTTCCTGCGCAACGAAATCTACACGATGCCGCAGTTCCTCGAACAGCGCTACGGCCCGTCGATCCGCACGCTGATGGCGGTGTTCTGGCTGGCGCTGTACGTGTTCGTGAACCTGACCAGCATCATCTGGCTCGGCTCGATCGCGGTGACGCAGGTGGCGGGCGTGGACCAGACGGTGGCGCTGGTCGGCCTCGGCCTCTTCGCCCTCCTCTACCAGCTGCGCGGGGGCCTCAAGGCGGTGGCGCTGACCGATATC
The DNA here is from genome assembly GCF_040049155.1 of Sphingomonas silueang. Lineage (NCBI taxonomy): Bacteria > Pseudomonadati > Pseudomonadota > Alphaproteobacteria > Sphingomonadales > Sphingomonadaceae > Sphingomonas > Sphingomonas silueang. The sequence goes on along the minus strand of NZ_JBDZDK010000004.1, from coordinate 38,527 downwards.
GTGCAGGTCACGCTGCTGGTGTTCGGCGGCCTCACCATCTCCTACCTGACCCTGTCGCAGATCGGCGGCGACGGCGGGGTGATCGGCGGCTTCCACGAACTGACCCGGCGTGCGCCCGAGAAGTTCGACATGATCCTCTCCGCCGACAATCCCTTCTACAAGGATCTGCCCGGCCTGTCGGTGCTGATCGGCGGCATGTGGATCGCGAACCTCAGCTACTGGGGGTTCAACCAGTATATCATCCAGCGCGCATTGGCCGCCAAGTCGCTGCCCGAGGCGCAGAAGGGGATCGTGTTCGCCGCGTTCCTCAAACTGCTGATGCCGCTGGTGATCGTGGTGCCGGGCATCGCCGCCGTCGTCCTCGCCCCCGATCTCGCCAAGCCCGACGAGGCGTATCCGACGATGATGCGGCTGCTGCCCTCGGGGCTGCTCGGCCTCGTCTTCGCGGCGCTGATCGCGGCGATCATCGCCTCGACCGCGTCCAAGATCAATTCGATCGCGACGATCTTCACCCTCGACCTCTATGCCAAGCGCACCAGCGAGAGCGGGGCGATGGACAAGGCGATGGAACGCAAGCTGGTCCGCATCGGCCGCATCGCCGCCAGCGCCGCGATCGGAATCGCGATCGTCGCCGCCAGGCCGCTGCTCGGCGGCGCGGAACAGGCGTTCCAGTTCATCCAGGAATTCTCGGGCTTCTTCACGCCCGGCATCACCGTGATCTTCCTGCTCGGCCTGTTCTGGAAACGCGCGAGCGAGGCCGGCGCGATGACCGCCGCCATCGCCTCGGTCGTGCTGTCGTTCCTGATGTGGATCGACTGGAACACGATCGCCACGATGACCGGCATCAGTGCGATCGCCCAACTGGCGGTCCTGAACGCCATTCCGTTCATGAACCGGATGCTGATCGTGTTCTTCGCGTCGCTGCTGCTCGCCATGGCGGTATCGATCGCGAAGCCCGGCGCATCGGGACGTGACCGGGTGCAGACCGGCGATGTGTCCTATGCGACCTCGACCGGCTTCAACGTGGCGGGCGTCGGCGTCATCCTGATCCTCATCGCATTGTACGCGACATGGTGGTGAGCCCGTTCATCGCCATCGACTGGGGCACGACCAACCGCCGCGCCTACCGGATCGAGGACGGGCGCATCGCCGCCACCGTCCGGTCGCCGCACGGCGTGTCGGCGATGGCGGCGGGCGACTATCCCGCCGAGCTGGCGGCGATCCGCGCGGAGCTGGGCGACCTGCCGGTGCTGATGGCGGGCATGGTCGGATCGACCATCGGCTGGCGCGTCGCCCCCTATGTCGAGGTGCCCGCCGGGATCGAAGCCATCGCGGCGCATCTGGCATGGATCGACGATCGCACCGCCATCGTGCCCGGTCTGTCGTTCAAGGACGGCACCCGCGGCGACGTGATGCGCGGCGAGGAAGTGCAACTGCTCGGCGCCGCGCTGGCGGGGCAGGTGCCCGCCGACGCGCTGCTGTGCCAGCCGGGCACGCACTGCAAATGGGTCGAACTGCGGGGCGGCCGCGTCACCGGCTTCACCACCGCGATGACCGGCGAGCTGTTCGCGCTGCTCAAAGGCAACGGCGTGCTCGCCCCGCAACTGACCGCCCCGGTCGAGGCCGACGACGCCTTCCGCGACGGCGTGCGCGAGGGCGCGAAGCGCGACCTCGCCGCCAGCCTGTTCGGCATCCGCGCCGCGCACGTCCTCGGCCTCCGCCCCGAAGCACAGGCCGCCTCCTATGCCAGCGGCGTGCTGATCGGCGGCGATGTCGCCGCGCGGATCGAGGCCGGACAGGCCGTGCAGCTCGTCGCCGACGGCGCGCTCGCCACCCTCTATGCCACAGCGATCGACACGCTGGGCGGTCGCGCCGTCACCACCCCCTGCGAGGATGCGTTCGTCGCCGGGATCACCCGTATCCGGGAGTTGTCCGCATGACCCACCGCGAATCGTTCGACGCCGCCTTCGCCCGCTGCCCGCTGGTCGCGATCCTGCGCGGGGTGCAGCCGCACGACGTGGAAGCGATCGGCGACGCCCTCCTCGACGCCGGGTTCACCATCGTCGAGGTGCCGCTCAACTCGCCCGACCCGTATGAGAGCATTACCCGCCTGTCGCAGCGGCTCGCGGGCTATGCCGCGGTCGGCGCGGGCACGGTGCTCACCGTCGAGCAGGTCGATCGGGTCGCCGCGGCGGGCGGCACGCTGATCATCTCGCCCAACGCCGACACCGCGGTCATCGCGGCGGCGGCGGAGCGCGGCCTCGTCGCCATGCCCGGCATCGCCACCCCGACCGAGGCCTTCGCCGCGCTGGCGGCAGGCGCGGCGGCGCTGAAGCTCTTCCCCGCCGAAGCCGCCAGCCCCGCCGTCCTGAAGGCGATGCGCGCCGTCCTGCCCCGCGACGTGCGGATGCTGCCGGTCGGCGGGATCGTCCCGTCGGTGCTGGAGGATTGGCACAAGGCGGGCGCGGCGGGCTATGGCCTCGGCTCGGCGCTGTACGTGCCGGGCATGGACGCCGCGACCGTGGGCGAGCGCGCACGGGCGTTCGTCGCGGCATGGCGCGCGCTGGCGGGCTGACCGCCGGCGGCGGCTACAGCAGCAGCCAGTCGTTCCGGTTGCGCTTCACCTCGCCCCCGCCCTGCCGCCGCGCCCGTTCGGTCTGCGCGGTGTAGCGCACGTCCTCGTCGCGGTCGGTCAGGAATCCTTCGAGCGATTCGTCGTCGATCTCGGTCCATTCGCGCCCGCGATCGGGGCCATAGCGCACCCGCGGCAACAGCCCCGGTATCCGCGACCATTCGACCAGCTGCGCGATCGACGCCTCGTTCAGCATGTCGCGCAGGTGGAAGGCGGTGACATAGGCGTCGGGAAACGCCCGGTGCGCAGGCAGGCCGCGTTCATGCTCCATGCCCTGCGGCTTGCGCCAGTAGCGCAGCATCTGGTTCGAGAAGCCCGGCGAATCGGGCCACAACCTGAGCGCGCATTTCCAGGTGCAGATCCAGTCCGCGCCGTGCGTCAGCTGCGCGGTGCAGAATTTCTGCTCGAAATCCGCCCGATGCGCCGCCAGCGCGATCCGCCGGGGATAGGGATCGAGCACCCGCCGCGCGATATCCTGCCAATAGGGCGCGTCGGCCACCTGTTCGTCGAGGATATGGTGCACCGCCTGCGTCACCGGCGGGATCGGGCGGCCCGGATTGACGAAATGCTGCCCGCCCTCGCCGATCAGTTCCCAGCGCCCGTCCTCGCCCAGCGCCACGTCCTGCCAGCCGACCTCGCACACGCCGTGCGCGGGCGGAGCCTGCCCCGTGGTTTCGAGGTCGATGACGCGGATGATCTGCGGCTGGGCCATGGGGTGCAGATGGCGATAGTCGCGCGGAAAAGCCAGCCTGTGCGGGACGAGAGGGATACGCCGATAGCGAACAGCTGCGTGCCGTATCCCCGCGCAGGCGGGGATCCAGTGCCACAGGCGCGACTGTCGTGCCGGGCAACCCCGGCCCCCCGCCTGCGCGGGGGTACGAAGCCTGTGCCTACCCCCGCGTCACCCCCGACAGCGCCAGCTGCCCGTCGATCTCCGCCAGCAACCGTGCCAGCCCCTCCGCCGTATAGGCCTCCGCCCGCGCGGTCAGCATCTCCTGCGTGTTCGACGCGCGCAGCAGCCACCAGCCGTCCGCCGTCGTCACCCGCGCGCCGTCGGTCCGGTCCACCGCCACCCCCGCCGCCGCCAGCCGGTCGAGCACCTCGTCGATCACCGCGAACTTGCGCGCCTCCGCTACGGAGAAGCGCAGGTCGGGGGTGTCGTGCAGCTCGGGCATGGCCCCGCGCAGCTCGGTGAGCGTCCGTCCCGACCGGTGCACCGCATCGATCAGCCGCACCGCCGCGTACAGCGCGTCGTCGAACCCGTAATAGTCGTGCGCGAAGAAGATATGCCCCGACATCTCGCCCGCCAGCGGCGCGTCGGTCTCGCGCATCTTGGTCTTGATCGGGCTGTGGCCGGTCTTCCACATGCACGGCGTCCCGCCCAGCTCGGCGATCCGGTCGAACAGCGTCTGGCTGGCCTTCACGTCGGCGATGATCGTCGCGCCGGGCAATTCGCGCAGCACCGGCTCGGCAAGGATCGCGAGCAGCTGGTCGCCCCATATCACCCGCCCCATGCCGTCGACCACGCCGATCCGGTCGCCGTCGCCGTCGAACGCCACTCCGAAATCGAGCCGCTTGTCGGCGACGAGCCGCTTGAGATCGGCCAGATTGGCTTCTTCGGTAGGATCGGGATGATGATTGGGAAAATTGCCGTCCACGTGCGTGAACAGCAGATGATGCTCACCCGGCAGGAGCTGGACCAGCTTCTCGACCACCGGCCCGGCGGCACCGTTGCCGGTGTCCCAGCCGATGCGATAGCTGCCCCCGGCATGGCCCGCCATCAGCCGCGCGACATACTCGTCGAGGACGACATGGTCCGAAACGGTGCCGTCGCCCGCCGCCCAGTCGCCCGCCGCCGCAACCTGCGCCAGATGCTGGATATCCTCGCCGAAAAACGGCCTGTGCTGCAGCATCATCTTGAAGCCGTTATCGTCGGCGGGATTATGGCTGCCGGTTATCTGGATGCCGCCGTCCACCTCCAGCATCGCCTCGGCATAATATAGCATCGGCGTCGGCCCTAGCCCGATGCGCACCACGTCCACCCCGCCCGCGGTCAGCCCCGCGACCAGCGCCGCCTCCAGCGCGGGCGAGGACAGCCGCCCGTCGCGCCCCACCGCCACCCGCGTGCCGCCCGCGCGGCGCACGATCGTGGCGAAGCTGCGCCCGATCGCCCCGGCATCCGCCACGTGCAGCGTCCGCCCGAACACGCCGCGAATGTCGTATTCGCGCAGCACGCCGGGATCGAAACGATGCGACATGTCGGTCACTCCGCCATGGGGGTTCAGTGGCGCAACCGCCCGAGCAGCACGTCGCGCGCCGCGTTGATCCGTCGCGCCAGATCGGCCGATCCGCCGCGATCGGGATGCACCGCCTGCATCAGCCGCTTGTGCGCCGCACGGATTTCCGCGACTCCCGCGCCCTTGTCCACGCCGAGGATCGCGCGCGCCTCCGCCTCGCTGCCCACCGCGCGCGGCCTGGCGCGCAGCCACAGCCAGAAGGCGAGGATCAGCGCGACGACGAGGATCAGCTTGACCATGATCGCTCAGGCAGCGGTGGCGGACGCGGTTTCCGGCAGCGACAGGCCGCTCATCATCTCGCGCAGTTCCTGCCGCGCGGCGACATGCGCCAGCCCCATCTCGCCGAATTCGCCCCGGTCGAGCATGGTCAGGCCGGAGGGGAACATCTCGCGATAGATCACCCGTTCCGACAATCCCGGCACGGTGCGGAACCCCACCCGCTTGGACAGTTGCGTGATCGCCTCCGACACGCGGCGCATGTTGCGCGCCTCGATATGCTGCAACCGGTTGCGCAGCACGACCCAATCGATGGTGGTGCCGTCGGCGCGCGCGCGGTGCTTGCGCGTCTCCCAGATCAGCTCGGAATAGAAGCTCGGGCGCGTCACCTTGAACGTATCGGGATCGACATGGCCGATCAGGTCGAAATCGACGAAGCTGTCGTTCATCGGCGTGACCAGCGTGTCGGCGTTGGTGACGGCGATCCGCGCGAAGCGATCGTCGCGGCCCGGCGTGTCGATCACGAGGAAATCGGCATCCTCGGTCAACTGCCCCAGCAGGTCGTTGAAACGGTCAAGGCTCTCGCCGTCATGCGTCTCGTGAATCGGCATCGGCAGCGTGCGCCCGGTGCGCAGCATCGTGTCGCGCCGGTTGTCGAGATAACGGCCCAGCGTGCGCTGGCGATGGTCGAGATCGAGGCACGCGACCCGCGCCCCGCGCGCCGCCAGCGCGATCGCCACATGCACCGCCGTCGTCGACTTGCCGGTCCCGCCCTTTTCGTTGGCGAACACGATGACGTGCAGCCGATCCGCGCCTTCGTCCAACTTTACGCCCATCCTTGTTGAAACGCGGCGACTTGCCCCATAGAAGCCGCTCCCCCGTCCATATCGAAGGGCCATCGGCCGTGCAAATTATCCGTCGGTTGGAGGCGCTTCGCGAGGCGCTCGACCTCTATGCCCATGCCGGAGAGGCGGTCGCGCTGGTCCCGACCATGGGCGCGCTGCACGCCGGGCACATGGCGCTGGTCGATGCCGCGCGCCGCCGTGCCCCGCGCGTCGTCGTCTCGATCTTCGTGAACCCGAAGCAGTTCGGCCCGAACGAGGATCTCGCCCGCTATCCAAGGCGCGAGGCGACCGACGCGCAGATGCTGGGCGATGCCGGGGTCGATATCCTGTGGGCACCGGCGGTCGAGGAAATGTACCCTGCGGGTTTCGCCACCAACGTCTCGGTATCGGGGGTGAGCGACCTGCTCGACGGCGCGCATCGCCCCGGCCATTTCGACGGGGTGGCGACCGTCGTCGCCAGGCTGTTCGGGCAGGTGCGCCCCGTCGCCGCCTTCTTCGGCGAAAAGGATTTCCAGCAACTGGCGGTGGTCCGCCGCATGGCGACCGATCTCAACCTCGGCGTCGAGATCATGGGCGTGCCGACCCAGCGCGAGGACGACGGCCTCGCCCTCTCCTCGCGCAACATCTACCTCGACGAGGGCGAGCGCGCCCGCGCCGTGGCGCTCCCGCGTGCGCTGGGCGAAGCGGCCCGCGCCATCGCGCGCGGCGACGATCCGGCGGGCGCGATCGCGACGGCGACGGCGGCGCTCGCCCGCGCCGGGTTCGATCCCGATTACGTCGCGCTGGTCGATGCGGAGACGTTCGCCGATCCGGTCCGCGGCCGCCCCGCGCGGCTGCTGGCGGCGGCGCGCATCGGCACGACGCGGCTGATCGACAATGTGGCGGTGACGTTCGAGTAGCGTCCGAGCCACAGGCGCAGGATCGTACTCCCGCGCAGGCGGGAGTCCAGGGTCACGCAGGTCGCCCCCCCCGACCCCGTTCGTTCCGAGCGAAGTCGAGGGACGTGCCGCACGCGCTGCCTGCGGTGTCTCGACTGCGCTCGACACGAACGGCGGCGGCGGCGCGGATCACCCCCCTACCGCACCAGCATCCACAGCCCCATCGCCACCATCAGCAGATTCTCGGTCAGCGACACGAACCCCAGCGGCACGTTGCTGTTGCCGCCGACGCAGGCGCATTTGAGCGAGCGCTTGTCGATATAGACCGCCTTCACCACCGACACCGCGCCGATCGTCCCGATTACCAGCGCCACCGGCACCGCCACCCACAGCAGCGCGCCCGCCAGCATCAGCAATCCGGCCAGCCCCTCCGCCCACGGATAGACCCATGCATAGGGCACATACCGCTGCGCCAGCAGGTCGTAGTTCAGGAACCCGTTGGCGAACCCCTCGACATCGCGCAGCTTCTGCAAGCTGAGCAGACACATCGCCATCGCGACGAACCATTCGCCCGCGCGGGGGGTCAGCATGCTGCCGAACGCGGCGTGACTGGCCGCCAGCGCCATCGCCGCCGCCATGCCGAAGATCGCCGCGACCGGCGCATAGGTCGTCGCCCTGGGATCGCGGACCTTCAGCCCGAAATGGCGGCGCAGGTCGTCGTGCCCGCCGATCCGTACGCCGTCGATGAAGGTCTGCGGCGTGGTCCTGACGCCATGCTCGGCCTTGAAGGCGTCCACCTCGGCGCGGGTGGTCAGGTGGCGATCCTCGACCGCGAACCCCTGCCGTCGCAGCAGGTCCAGTGCCCGCCTTCCGAACGGGCAGACGTGATCGGGCATCACCATGCGGTAGAGGGTGGCGGTTCGGGGAGGTGTCGCTCGCATGCCCACCGATATGGGGACCGCCGGGCGATGATTCGAGCGCTGTCCTACAGGGGCATGGATCGGCTACCGCGTATGTCCAGACACAAACCCGTTCGTGCTGAGTAGGGACTGAGCGAAGTCGAAGGCCCGTATCGAAGCACCTGTCTCTGACGGTCCTTCGATACGCCATTTCGGCGAGCTCAATGGCTACTCAGGACGAACGGGCAAGCCCCCCGGCAGCGCGCCGGTCTTGACAAAACCGCTCTTTCCTATCGTCGACTCCCGCCTGCCGTACGCGGATCGCTTTGCGATCCGCTCGCAAGAACAACCTCACGAGTGTAAAGTTCGTAAACTTTGGCGCTGCGCAACGCCCCGCCGCGGGCAAAGCCCGCGTCGTCGGACGGCGCTTTTCGCGCCGCCGGCCGGGCGCGCCGCGTGCGGCGCGGTGCAGCTTCGCTGCACCTCGCCCGGCGCTATCCGCTATTCCGCAGCGCCGTCGCGATCGCATTGATCGACAGCAGGATACCCTCGCCGATCCGCGCATCCTCCTCGCCTGCGCGGTGGCGCTTGAGCAGTTCGATCTGGAGCAGGTTGAGCGGCTCGATATAGGGCGTGCGCAGCCGGATCGACGCCTCCAGCGCCGGGCTCTTCTCCAGCAGCCGCGTCTGGCGCGTCACCGACAACAGCCCGTCGTGCGTCGCCTGCCACCCCGAACGGATGCGCCCGAAGATCGCCTCGGACAGCGCCTTGTCCTCGACGAGGCCCGCATAGCGCGCCGCCACATCCATGTCGGACTTGGCGAGCACCATCTCCATGTTCGCCAGCGTCGCGGCGAACAGCGGCCACGCGCTCGCCATCTCGCGCAGCAGACCCTTGTCCTCGAACCCCTGCAAGGCCGCACCGACCCCGTACCAGCCCGGCAGCATGATCCGCGCCTGCGCCCAGCTGAACACCCATGGGATCGCGCGCAGATCCTCGATCGCGTCGGACTTCTTGCGGCTGGCCGGGCGCGATCCGATCTTGAGCCCCGCGATCTCGGCGATCGGCGTCGCCTGGCGGAAGAAGCGGGTGAACCCCTCGGTCCCGTACACCAGGTCGCGGTACGCGCGGAACGCGGTATCCGACAGCCTGTCCATCGCCGCGGCGAAGCGCGCCGCATCGGCCTCCGCCAGCAGTTCGGGTTCGAGGCTGGCGAGCAGCGTCGCCGAGGTCATCGCCTCGAGGTTCGTGACCGCGCTCTCGCGCGTGCCGTATTTGGCGGCGATCACCTCGCCCTGTTCGGTGATACGGATGCGGCCCTGCACCGTATCGTGCGGCTGCGCCCGGATCGCGGCGAACGACGATCCGCCGCCGCGCCCCACCGCGCCGCCACGCCCGTGGAACAGCTGCATGCCGATGCCCGCTTCCTCGAACACCGGGGCGAGCGCGGTCGATCCCTTCGACAGCTGCCACGTCGAGGTGAGATAGCCGCCGTCCTTGTTGGAGTCGGAATAGCCGATCATCACTTCCTGATGGCCCCGCCCGCGCGCGATCGCCGCGACCTCGGGCAGCGCCAGCCACTTCGCCATGATCGCGGGCGCGGCTTCGAGATCGGCGACCGTCTCGAACAGCGGGATCGCCATGATATGCGCCTGCGGCTCGGCGCCCGGCACGTACAGCCCGCTTTCCTTGAGCAGCAGATGCACCTCGAGCAGGTCGGACACCGACTGCGCCATCGACACGATGTAATGGCGGATGCAGGCGCGGCCATAGCGGGCATGCGCCTCCGCCGCCGCCTTCAGGATCGCGAGTTCCGACGCGGTCTGCTCCGAATAGGCGGCATAGGGGCTGACCAGCGGGCGCGGGCTGTCCAGCTCGCGCCGCAGCAGCGCGACCCGCGCGTCCTCGTCCAGCGCGGCATAGTCCGCCTCGACGCCCGCGACCTTCAGCAGTTCGGCGACCACGCCCTCGTGGATCACGCTGTTCTGCCGCATGTCGAGCGTGGCGAGGTGGAAGCCGAACGTCTCGACCGCGCGGATCAGCCGCCCGAGCGCCCCGCCGGTCGACAGCGGGCCGTTGCCCTGCTGCACCAGCCCGCGCGCCAGCGTGGCGAGGTCGGCGCGGAACGCCGACGGATCGGGATAGGGCTCGCCGGTCAGGTTGCCAGGACGCGGCGCGGGCTTGCCGGTCAGTGCCAGATGCGTCGCGGCGAGGCGGGCATAGATGCCGCTGATCGCCCGGCGGAACGGCTCGTCGGCGCGGCTCGCGGCATCGTCCCCGCTCCGGTCGGCCAGCGCGGCGATCGCCTCGTCCACCGCGACATGCTCGGTCGAGATCGACAGTTCCGCCCCCAGCGCATGGAGCTGGTCGAGATAATAGCCGAGCACCGCCTCCGCCGCCTTCGCCAGCGCCAGCTTCAGCGCGGCGGCATCGACGAAGGGATTGCCGTCGCGGTCGCCGCCGATCCAGCTGCCGGGCTTCAGGAACGACGGCGGACGCTCGCCCAGCACCCGTTCCCACCGGGCGTAGAGCGCGGGCAGCGTCGGCAGGAACACGTCGCGCAGATAGCTGAGCGCCGTCTCCACCTCGTCGGCGACGTACAGCCGTTCGCGGCGCAGCACGCGCGTCTGCCACAGCAGCGCGATCTGGCGCAGGATCGCCTCGTCCACCCGGTCGCCCTCGGGGGTTTCGTGCGCCCCCCGGTCCTTCAGTTCCATCAGGTCGGCGATGCGGTTCTTATGGTCGATCATCGACTTGCGCCGCACCTCGGTCGGGTGCGCGGTCAGCACCGGCGCGATCAGCGCATGGTCGAGCAGCGCGCGGACCGCCTCCGCGCCGATCCCCTCCGCCTTCAGCTTCTGGACCGCGGTCGCCACGTCCGCCCCCGGCTCGGCGGCGATCCCCTGCCGGTCCTCCGCCAGATTGGCGAGCATGGAGAACAGCATGAACCCGCGCACGAAGGCGATCGTGTCGTCGAGGCTGAGGCTGTCCAGCCCCAGGTCGATCGCATCCGCCCCCGCCACGCCGCGATGCCGGTCGACCGAGGTCGAGCGGATATGCTCGATCCGCTTGAACAGCGCCTCCCCGCCATAGGTGCGGATGACGTCGCCGAGCAGCCGCCCGAGAAAGCGGATGTCGGGATTGTTCGTGATGGGGGGCAGAGTCGTCATGGACACACTTGCTGCAATGCGGAAAAGCCCCGGTCAAGGCAGGACGCCATGTCGCTGTCCAAAGTTCCGCTTGGCTGGTAAGGGGGCCGCCACCCGGCTGGTTGATGAGGAACCGACGCATGACGACTCCCCCGATGCTATCCTGGTTGCAGATCTGGAGCGACGCCGCCAGGACCGGCCTGCGCTTCTGGGAAACGATGGCCGCCTCCGCCGTGGTGATCGACCGGCGCATGCCGCTGATCGATGCGGGCATGCGCAATCCCTTCACCGCCGACCATGTCGAGCTGACCGGCATGGTGACGGAGAAGGCCCATGCCTTCGCCAAGGCGGGCGATTCGCTGGCGAAGGACATGGCGGCGATGCAGGGGCTGTGGTTTCAGACGTGGCAGGACGCATGGTCGCTCGGCACCTCGGGCCGCCTGCCCTCGCCGCGGCAGATGGCGGCGCGCAGCGACCGGGCGATGCGGCTGACCGAGAACATGATCGGCGCGGGCGGACGCGCGCTCGCCCCGATCCATGCCAAGGCGACGGCGAACGCCAGGCGACTGGGCGGCAAGCGCTGAGATAGCGGACGCCGGTCTTTACGGCGGCGCAACGGCTTCCCATCTTCCCCGGCACGAGGGGGGAAGCCATGTCGATCGTCACCGCAGCCTTTGCCGCCTGCTTGCTGGTGCTGACCCGCTGGCGCGACCTGCCCATGGCGCGGGCGTTGCAGCCGTTCCTCGTGGCGGGCCCGGCACGCTTCCTGAACGGGCTGACGGCGGGACACTGGCTGCTGATGCTGCTGCTCTCGGCGGCGGTCGCGACGGTGCTGTGGATGGGCGGCGACATGATCGTCGTGTCGGCGCTGATGAGCCCCGAGATCCTTGCCTACCTGGCGCTCATCGATGCCGCCACGCTGATCGATGCGGCGCTGGCGGCGGTCGCGCTGACGGGTACCGCGCGCGGGCTGTCGCTGCGTCGCTGGCTGCCCCGCCCGCGCACCATCCGCGCGCGGCGGATGCGGCGGGTCCGGCACAGCGCCGCCGCCAACGACGACGACCCGGCATGGGCGCTCAGCGCGTGAGCGGCACCGGCCCGCTGGCGCCCGTCTCGAGCAACTGATCGCCGCCGAGCGAGCGGTACAGCGTCACCCGGTTCTGCGCCGCGACCAGCTGCGTCGCGACCAGCCGCCGCTGCGCGGTATAATAGGACCGCTGCGCATCGAGGCTGGAGAGGAACGTGTCGATTCCGCCGCGATAGCGCGCCTCGGTCAGGCGGAACGTGTCCTGCGCCGCGACGACATTGGCCCGGTCGGCACGGGTCTGTTCCGCGATCGTTCCCTGCCGGGCGAGCGCGTCGGACACTTCCTGGAACGCGGTCTGGATCGTACGTTCATAGGTGGCGAGCAACGCATCGCGCTGCGCCGTGCTGAATTCGACACCCGCCCGGCCCGCCCCTGCCCGGAAGATCGGATAGCCGAGCGACGGCGCGACCGAATAGTTGAACGCGCCCCCGGTGAACAAGGTGCGCAGCGCATCGCTGGCGAAGCCGACGAGGCCGGTCAGCGACAGCCGCGGGAACAGCGCCGCGCGCGCCGCGCCGATATCGGCATTGGCGGCGAGCAATTCATATTCGGCCTGCACCACATCGGGCCGCCGCAGCAATATCCCCGAGTCGATCCCCGCGGGCAGGTCGGCGATGGTCGGCAGCACCGCGTCGATCGACGCGGGCAACAGCGCAGGATCGAACGGCGCACCCACCAGCAGTTGCAGCGCATTGATATCCTGCGCCAGCTGCGTGCGCTGCTGCGCCACATCGCTCTCGGCGGTGGCGAGGATCTGTTCGGCCTGGCGCAGGTCGGTGCGTGGCGACACCCCGCCCTGCAACCGGGCGCGGGTCAGGGTGACGCTGCGCCTTGCGCTCGCCGCCGTCGCCTCGGCGATGGTCATCAGGCTGCGGTCCGCGCCGTACGCCGCCCAGGCCTCGGCGATGTCGCCGACCAGCGTGAGGCGGGTGGCACGCGCACCGGCTTCGGTCGCGAAATAACGGTTCTGCTCGGCCTCGGTCAGCGAACGGATGCGGCCGAACAGGTCGATCTCGAACGCGGTCGCGCCAAGGTCGAGCGAGAAGCTGCTGGGCGAGCGGTTGCTGGCCACGATCGTGCCGCCGGTGCCGGTACCGCCGCTACCCGTTCCCGTTCCCGGAACCGTGGTGGTCGTCGCGCCCGCGCCGGTGCCGCGATAGCTGTAGCGCGCCGACGCATCGACCTGCGGGAACAGGTCGGCGCGCTGGATGCGATATTGCGCCCGCGCCGCGCGGATGTTGGCGGCGGCGATGCGAAGGTCGCGGTTGTTGGCCAGCGCCTGCGTGACCAATGCCTGCAACCGGCGGTCGGTGAACACCTGCACGAACGACAGCGCGGGCAGGCTCGCCTCGCGCTGGCGCAGATAGGCGTCGCCGACCGGCCATGACGGCGGCACCACGGCGGTCGGGCGCTCATAGGCGGGCGTCATCGAGCACCCCGCCAGCAGCGCGGCGATCAGAGGAGCGGCGATCCGCTTCATGCCTGCGCCTCCTTGGGGGTTTGGTGCCGCAGTTTCTTCAGGCCGTCGCGCACCCCGCGCCGCACCAGCACGAAGAACAGCGGGATGTAGAAGATCGCGAGGATCGTCGCGGTCAGCATGCCCCCGATCACCGCCGTGCCGATCGCGATGCGACTGTTCGCCCCCGCGCCCGTCGACAGCGCCAGCGGCAGCACGCCGAAGATGAAGGCGAGGCTGGTCATCAGGATCGGGCGGAGGCGGATGCGCGCCGCCTCCAGCGCGGCGTCGATGACGCGGGCACCCTTACGCTCCGCCTGTTCGGCGAATTCGATCATCAGGATCGCGTTCTTGGCGGCAAGGCCCATCGTCGTCAGCAGCCCGATCTGAAGATACACGTCGTTCTCGAGGCCGCGCAGCGTCACGAACGCGATCGCCCCGATCAGCCCCAGCGGGATGATCAGCAGCACCGCGACCGGGATCGACCAGCTTTCGTACAGCGCGGCAAGGCACAGGAACACGACGAGGATCGACAGGCCGTAGAGGATCGGCGCCTGCCCCGACGACAGCCGTTCCTGGAACGACAGCCCGGCCCAGGCGACGCTGGTCCCCGGTATCTGCGACGCCAGTTCGGCGATCCGGTCCATCGCCTCGCCCGAGCTGACGCCTGCCGCCGCCTGCCCCTGAAACTCGAACGACGGCAGCCCCTGGAAGCGCGACAGCGTGGTCGGCGCGACCGTCCAGCCGGTGCGCGAGAAGGAGGAGAAGGGTACCATCTGCCCGTCCGATCCGCGCACGAACCATTGCGACAGGTCGGCGGGTTCCGAGCGATAGGGTGCATCGCCCTGCACGAACACGCGCTTCACCCGCCCGCGATCGATGAAGTCGTTGACGTAGCGCCCGCCCCATGCGGTCGACAGCGTATTGTTCACGTCGCCCTGGGTGAGGCCCAGCGTGGACAGCCGCTGCTGGTCGATGTCGACGTTCAGCGTCGCGATATCGGGCAGTTCGGTCAGGCGGACCCCGGTCAGCATCGGATCGGCGCTGGCGGCGGCGAGCAGCTTGTCGCGCGCCTCAGCGAACTGTTCGGGGCTCATCCCGCTCGCGTTCTGCAACTCCATGGTGAAGCCGTTGGCCTGCCCCAGCCCGCGCACCGCCGGGGGGAGCAGCGCGAACACCTGCGCATCGCGGAAGTTGCGGAAGGCGGCGGACGCGCGATCGACGATCGCGTCGGCCCCGTTTTCCTTGCCCTTGCGATCGGCCCAGTCGGTGAAGTTGATGAACCCCTGCCCCGTATTCTGCCCCGCCGCGCCGCCGCCGCCGCCGCCCGCGACCAGCAGCAGCGTGCGGACGTTGTCCTTCTCATAGGTCAGGAAATATTTCTCGACCGCGCGCTGCACCTCTTCGGTGCGGCCCCGCGTCGAACCGGCGGGCAACTGGAACCGGACCGAGGCCGCGCCCTGATCCTCGGTCGGCAGGAACGAGGTCGGCAGGCGGAAGAACAGCAGCGCGAGGATGGCGAGCACCGCCGCATAGAGCAGCAGGTAGAGCCATTTGCGGTCGATGACGTGGATGACGCCGCGTTCGTATTTCTCCACGCCCCGGTCGAAACGGCTGTTGAACCCGTTCCGCAGCCGTTCGCCGAAACGGGCGACGCGCGGCAGTCTGCGCTCCAGCCAGCCGCCTTCGAGGCTGCCGTCCTCGCCGCGCTTCTTCTGCTTGAGCAGCGTGGCGGTGAGTGCGGGCGACAGGATCAGCGCGACCAGCACCGACAGCACCATCGCCGCAACGATCGTGACCGAGAATTGCCGGTAGATCACCCCCGTCGATCCGCCGAAGAACGCCATCGGCAGGAACACCGCCGACAGCACGATCCCGATCGCGACCAGCGCGACCTGGATTTCCTTCATCGATTCGATCGTCGCCTCCCTGGGCGACATGTCGGGGTTTTCCTCCATCAACCGCTCGACATTCTCGACCACGACGATCGCGTCGTCGACCAGCAGGCCGATGGCGAGGACGAGGCCGAACAGCGTCAGCGTGTTGATCGAGAAGCCCGCGAGGTAGAAGACGGCGAAGGTACCGAGCAGCACCACCGGCACCGCGATCGTCGGGATCAGCGTCGCGCGCCAGCTTTGCAGGAACACGAACATGACGATCACGACGAGGATCACCGCCTCGATCAGCGTCTTGACCACTTCCTCGATCGACAGCTGGATGAAGGCGGTGGTGTCGTTGGCATAGGCATAGGTCAGCCCGGCGGGGAAGTTCGCCGATTGCCGGTCGACCTCGGCCTTGACCAGCTCCGCCGTCTCCAGCGCATCGGCACCGGGGGCGAGGCTGATGGCGAGGCCCGCGCCGGGGTGGGCGTTGACCCGCGAGAGCGCCGCGTAATTCTCCTGCCCCAGCTCGATCCGGCCGACGTCGGACAGCCGCACCGTCGCGCCGTCGGGCAGCGTCTTGAGGATGATCGCCTTGAACTGCGCCGGGGTCTGGAGCCGCGACTGGGCGGTGACGGTGGCGTTCAGCTGCTGTTCGGGGCCGGACGGCTGGCCGCCCAGTTCGCCCGCCGCGACCTCGGTATTCTGGTTCTGGATCGCGGTGACGACGTCGCCCGGCATCAGCTGGAACGAGGCGAGCTTCGCCGGATCGAGCCAGATGCGCATCGCATATTGCGATCCGAACACGTTGGTTTCGCCCACCCCGTTGATCCGCGCCAGCGGCTCGACGAGGTTCGCCTCCATATAGTCCGACACGTCGCCGTTGGTGCGCTGATCGGTTTCGTCGAAGATGCCGACGATCATCAGGAAGTCGGGGTTCGACTTGGTGACGCGGATGCCCTGCTGCTGCACCTGCTGCGGCAGGCGGCTCAGGGCCTGCTGCACCTGGTTCTGCACCTGCACCTGCGCGATGTCGGGATCGACGCCCTTCTCGAACGTGGCGCTGATCGTCACCTGCCCGCGCGACGAGCTTTGCGAACTGAAATAGAGCAGCCCGTCGATGCCGGTCAGCTGCTGTTCGATGATCTGGGTCACCGAATTCTGGATCGTCTGCGCATTGGCGCCGGGATAGGTCGCGCGGATGTTGACCTGCGGCGGGGCGACGTCGGGATATTGCGCGATCGGCAGCGCCATGATCGCGCCGATCCCGGCCAGCATGGTGATGATCGCGATCACCCAGGCGAAGATCGGGCGGTCGATGAAGATACGCGACATGTTCTATCCCGCCTTTGCGGGCGCGGATGCGTTGTCGCCCTGATGCTGCGGCGGGGCGATGCGTTGCGGGGCGTTGGCGGGGACCGGGCGGATCTTCGCCTTGGGTCGCAGGTTGGCGGTGCCCTGCACGATCACCTTGTCGCCGGGGTTCAGACCGCCGGTCACGACCCAGAACTGGCCCTGGGTGCGATCGGCCTGGATGACCTTTTGCACCGCGGTGTCGCCGGGGCCGACGACGAAGACGGTCGCCTGCCCCTTGGGATCGCGCTTCACCGCCTGTTGCGGCACCAGCATCGCGCGGGTGTTGATCGCCTGCGCCAGGCTGGCGCGCACGAACATGCCGGGCAGCAGCACGCCGTCCGGATTGGGGAAGCGGGCGCGCAGCGTCACGGTGCCGGTCTGGGCGTTGACCATCACCTCGGCGAACTGGACCGTGCCGGTCGCGCCATAGGTGCTGCCGTCCTCCAGTTGCAGCCGCACCGCGGCGGAGGCGGGCACCGCCCCGCCGCTGGCCAGCGACCGGCGCAGCGCCAGCAGGTCGGCGCTCGATTGCTGGATATCGACGAAGATCGGGTCCAATCGCTGGATCACCGCCAGCGGATCGGCCTGCCCCGTCGTCACCAGCGCGCCTTCGGTGAAATAGCTGCGCCCGATCCGCCCGGTGATCGGGGCGGGGACGCGGGTGAAGGACAGGTTGACCTGCGCGGTCTGCAACTGCGCACGGCTCTGCTCGACCGCCGCCGCCGCCTGCCGCGCCTGCGCCGCCGCGTCGGTATAGTCCTGGCGGCTCACAGCCTCGATCTCGGCGAGCGGGCGATAGCGTTCGGCGCGGATGCGCGTCGCCTCCGCATTGGCGCGCGCGCTGTTGAGATTGGCGACCGCCTCGTTCGCCTGCGCGCGGTACAGGCGCGGGTCGATCTCGTAGAGCGTCTGCCCGGCGCGGACCAGCGCGCCTTCGGTGAAATAGCGGCGGCGGATGATCCCTGCCACCTGCGGGCGCACCTCCGACTGCTGATAGGCGACGACCCGCGCGGCAAGGTCGATCGTCTGCGCCACGCTGGTCGGGCGGACCACGACGAAGCCGACCGTGGCGGGACCGCGATCCCCCTTGCCCTTCTTTTCGGACGAAGCATCCTTGCCGCCGCACGCGGCGAGCGACAGGATCAGCATCAGCCCGGCGGCAGTCGGAAGGACGCGCGGACACGCGGGCAGTCGGATCAAGGCGGGCACCTTCGGGACGAAGCGGTGGCAGAGCGGACAGGTCGGCGCGGACGCGCCGGGCGTCAAACCGTCCGGTCGTCCGAAAGTTTCATGAACCCTGCCGTCTTACCCGCGATCGCCGGGCGCGCAATCCGCGAGTTGTCGCAAATTGTCGCGGGGGCGCGGCGTTCGGACCAGCGCCCTTCGTCATTCCTGCGCAGGCGGGAATCCATATCCACCACGATGGCGACTCCATCTGCGGCGTAAGCGTGTATGGATTCCCGCCTGCGCGGGAATGACGAAAGAGCCGATCAGCGCTTCATCGGCACCGTCACCGCCCGTCCGGCATACGTCACGGCCGTCGCCGGGTTCATCGCGAAGTCCGGTGCCACCGCCTTGCCCGGCGTGTGGAAGCGCACCGACATCTGCCGGGTCGCCGCCATCCCCGGATAGCTGCCCGCGCGCGCGCCGATCGTCAGCGTGCGGCTCGCCTCGTTCCATGTCACCGGCACGCGGGCGAACTCGCCGCGGGCATAGCCGTCGCTGGTGCCGTCGTCGTCGTACAGCTCGAACGATCCGTCGCGCCCGGTGAAGACGTGGAGCACGATCGGTCCGTTCGGCTGCTCGCCCGCATATTGCACCTCCGGCCCGGTCGGCACGATCGATCCGGCACGGACATACAGCGGCATGCGGTTGAGCGGCGCGGCGGCGGTGACGCTCTGCCCGCCCTTCCGATAGGCACCGGTCGCGAAGTCGTACCAGTCGGCCCCGGCGGGCAGATACACGTCCCGGCTGCGCGCCTTGAACTGCGTGACGGGGGCGACGAGGAAGGCGGGGCCGAACATATATTCGTCGTCCACGCTCCACCCGCGCCGGTCGGCGGGGAAGTCCATCGCGAGGCCGCGCATCATCGTGCCGTCCTTCGCGAAACTGTCCGCCGCCAGCGTATAGACATAGGGCAGCAGGCGGTAGCGCAGGCGGGTATAGGCGACGAGCGTCGCGTAGAGCGCCGGGTCGTCCCTGCCCAGTTCATAGATCTCGCGCTTCGGCGTCTCGCCATGGCTGCGGAACAGCGGGCTGAACGCGCCGAACTGGAACCAGCGGGTCTGGAGTTCCCGCCATTCGGGCAGCGCGGCGGGATCGGCCTTGCTGTAGCGGTCCTCGACCGCGAAGCCGCCGATGTCGTGGGTCCAGTTGGGCACCCCGGTCATCGACAGGTTGGTGCCCGCCGAAATCTGGTCGCGCAGATCGTCCCAGCGCGCCGCGACATCGCCCGACCACAATGCCGACGAGGTACGCTGCTGCCCGCCGAAGCCCGATCGCGTCAGGATGAACGGCCGCCGCCCCGGCTGCGCGCCGCGTAGCCCGTTGGCCACCCCCTCGGCATGGACCAGCGGGAAGCTGTTGAAGAAGCTGGCCGCCGGACCTTGCGCCGTCGGCCCCATCCGGTCGATGCGCTGTTCGATCGACAGGTTGGAGTGGATGTCCGGCTCGGTCGCGTCCATCCACCATGCGTCGAAGCCCTTGGCGACCAGCTTCTCGCGCATCTGCCGGAAATAGATCGCGCGCGCTTCCGGGGCATAGGGGTCGTAGTCGGTGTTCAGATACCCCTTGCCGACCCAGTCGCGCTCCCCCGCCTTCAGATTGCCCTGATAGAGATAGCCCCTGGCCGCCAGTTCCTTGGCATTGTCGGTGTTCGGATAGAATTTCGGCCAGACCGAGATCATGATCTGCGCGTTGTTGGCGTGGACCTCGTTCACCATCGCCACCGGATCGGGGAAGCGCGCCTTGTCGAAATCGTGGCTGCCCCACTCGTCCTCGGGCCAGTAGAACCAGTCGAGCACGATGTTGTCGAGCGGAATGCGCCGCTTGCGATATTCGCGGACGACCCCGAGCAGCTGTTCCTGCGTCTCGTAGCGCTGGCGGCTCTGCCAGAAGCCGTACGCCCATCTGGGCATCATCACCGCCTTGCCGGTGAGCGCGCGATAGCCCGCGACCACGCCGTCGAGGTTGCTGCCGCCGACGTAGTAATAGTCGATCGCCCTGGCCACGTCCGACGACCACCACAGCGAGTTGCGGTCCTGCGCGTCGAGCGGATCGTTGCCGAACAGCGCGATATAGCCCGCGTTCGGTTCCCATTCGATGCGGATGTCCGCCGCCTTGCCCGCGGTCAGGGGCAGGTCGAAATTGTGGAACCACGGGTTCCAGTTCTGCCGCCAGCGGTTCAGCACCTCCTTGCCGTCGACGAACACCCGGACGTAGCTCGACGAATAGAGGCGGAACTTGTGGACGCCGGTCCGGTCCGGCGTGACCTGCCCGGTCCACACGACCTTCTGCGACTGCACGGCGTTCCCGGCGGTATTCTGTCCGGTGGTGGCGGCGACGGTCTGCGCCTTGGCCTCCGCCGGATAGTTCGCCTGATCCTTGATGAACTGATAGTTGATCGTGGGTTCCTGGCGCGTGACCTTCAGCTGGTCGCCCAGATAATAGCGCGCGGTCCACCCCGGCCTGCCGCCGCTGCCGACCTTCAGCCCCTCGCCCACCAGCTTGTAGCCGCGCGGATCGCCGAAGCGGGTGATACCGTTATTGTCCCACAGCACGCCGTAGTTGTTGGTCGACAGGACGAAGGGGATGCCGATGTCCATATTGTGCTGGGCAAGCTCCACGTCCTGCCCGCGATAGTCCATCTGCCGGTTCTGGTGCTGGCCAAGCCCGAAGAACCCTTCGGTCGTGCCGCGGTTGAACTGTTGCCGGGTGGCGACGAACGGCTTGCCGTCGGCGGTCGTGGGCGCGAAGGGCGCGCGCGGTGCCTCGGCCAGCGTCACCTTGCCGGTCGCGTCGCGGAAGCGGACCTCGCCGTCATCGAGGTCGATCTCCGCGCTCGCCTTGGCGGCGGTGATCGTGACCACGCCGTTCGCCTGCGCGACCCTGTAGCTGCCGGTCGGGCGTGCCACGACCATCAGGCTGTCGGGCAGGTCGGTGTCGGCGGTGGGAAAGGCGGTGACGCGGAACCGGTCGTCGCCATAGACGAGCACGCGCACGCGCTTGGCAGGCCCGGCATCGGGGGTGACGACCACGCCGTTCGGCACCTGTTTCACGTCGGCGGCGAACGCCGGGGTCGCAATCGCCGATGCCGCCAGCAGCGCAGCTTTCCACAAGGTCTTCATCCGCGAAACGTCCCCATCGTGATGCGCAGCATGGTGGGCTGCGTGAAGTTCAGGCCGTAATCGGTCTGGTCGCCGTTCCACACCCGGATCGGCGTGAAGCGGCCGGTGTCGTCGATGCTGCCTTCCTCGACGCGCAGCGCCACCGCCTGTTCGCTGCCCTGTGCGCGGGCGAGCGCGAACTTCAGCCGCACGTCGCTGCCGACCGCGAGGAACTGGTCGGGGGCGATCTGGATCACCGCCGCGCCGCCGACCGGCTGGCCTGCGGTGGGCACCGGATCGCTCTTCAGCCACGGCGCGTCGCGATCGCCGAACTGCCATTCGTCGTAGATCGCATCGACCTGCCACCGGCCCATCACCTGCCGCTGCTGCGCGGGGTCCAGCCCCTTGGTCGATCCCCAGGTCGGATGGGCATAGGCGAGGCGCGCCCAGCCGCGTGCCTGGGGGGCCAGCAGCGCATATTTGGACGCAAACGCATCGAGCGTCGCCGCGTCGAGCACCTTGGCGCCGAGCGGGTAGTTGGCATAGCCGGTGTCATCCATGCCGAACGGCGCCCAGCCGATCGCACCCTTGCCGAGCGCAGGCCAGAGGAAGCGCGCGAAATCGGCGGCGTTGCCGGTCTCCGGCACCATCAGCGCATTGTCGGGCCGGGCGTAATGGTCGAGGAACTTCACATAGCCCCTGGGATCGCGGCCGTAGAGGTCGGGGGCCAGCACGTCGATATGGGGTGCCGCGACCTTCCACACGTCGATCACCGCCCAGTCGGGGCCGCCGCTCGCGCCGCCGCTCAAGGCCGGTACGCCGAAGGGATCGCCGACCGCTGCGTTGACGTACATCGGCAGGTCCTTCTCGCGCCGACCGGCGGCGGCGATCTGTTCGATGTAGCGCGCGGTGTACCATGCGTTGAAATAGGTATCCGCCGCCTTGCCGAACGCCTGCGCCCAGCTGCCCGACTTGCCCGTCCGCTTCGCCAACTCCGCTGGAATGGCCTGCGCGAACAGGCGGTTCGCCTCCGGCGAATAGTCGCGGCTCTGCTGGTAGACGCCGACCTCGTTCTCCGGCTGGACCATGATGACCGTGTGCTGCGGGTCTTTCTCCCGCAGGTAGCGCATCAGCGCGACGAACGCCGTGCGGTCCGCCGCCAGCGTGTTCGCGCCGTGCGGGCTCAGCGCATAATGCGCCTTGCCGTCGGGGGTGCGCATCCGGGGAAAGCGGGCGTTGTCGGTCTTGACCCAGGCGGGGACATAGCCGGGCGAGGTGTTCTTCCACGTCCCGAACCACAGCAGCACCAGCCGCACGCCGCGCTCGCGCGCCTGCGGCAACAGCGTGTCGAGATAGGAGAAGTCGAACCGCCCTTCCTCCGGCTCGATCTGTTCCCACGCCACCGGAATCTCGACGATGTTGGCGTGGAGCCGCGCGACCATCGGCCACAGCTTCGGCAGCATCGCGGGATAGTTGGTCGAATTGTTCGCCTGCACCCCCAGCATCAGATACGGCGCGCCGTCGACCATCAGCGCATGGCGTCCGTCGCGACTGGCGAGCGCGGGCAGCGGGGCCTGCGCCGCAAGCGCGGCGGGCCACGCAGCCGCCATCAGCATCGCCGCTGCGAATCGAAGCCGCATCCTCTTCCCCCCGACGTATTGTCCTACGCTGTCAGTATGGGTCTTGTCGAAAACCGCGGCGGGTTACAAGCGGTTTGTACGACTATTGCGGCGCGCCGCCGGTCCAGCGATGCGCGTCCATCGACGCGCGGTGCATCTCGATCGAATAGCCGGGCCGCGCGGGCGCGCGATAGGCGCCGCGTTCGACGATGCACGGATCGACGAAATGCTCGTGCAGGTGATCGACGAATTCGGCCGCGCGATCGTCCTTGCGCCCCGAAAAGCACAGGTAGTCGATCATCGACAGGTGCTGGACATATTCGCACAGCCCCACCCCCCCGGCATGCGGCCAGACCGCGAGGTCGTATTTGGCCGCCATCAGCAGCACCGCCAGCACCTCGTTCACGCCGCCCAGCCGGCAGGCGTCGATCTGCACCACGTCGAGCGCTTCACGCATGATGAACTGCTTGAAGACGATGCGGTTCTGGCACATCTCGCCGGTCGCGACCTGCACCGGGGCCACCCCCTGCCGGATGGCGCGATGCCCCTCCACATCGTCGGGCGAGGTCGGCTCCTCGATGAAGCGCGGGCGGGCGAAGGCGAGGTCGTTCACCCGCGCGATCGCCTGATCCACCTCCCACACCTGGTTCGCGTCGATCATCAGGTCGATGTCCGGCCCGATCGTCTCGCGCGCCAGCGCGACGCGGCGGCGATCGTCCGCCGGATCGCCGCCGACCTTCAGCTTGATATGGGTAAAGCCGTCGGCCACCGCCTCGCGACACAGCCGCACCAGCTTCCCGTCCGGATAGCCGAGCCAGCCGGGCGAGGTGGTATAGGCCGGATAGCCTTCCGCCAGCAGCGCCTGCCGCCGCGCATCCTTGCCCGCCGCCCGATCGGTCAGCAGCGCCAGCGCCTCGTCGGGGGTGATGCAGTCGGTGATGTAGCGGAAGTCGATCAGCGCGACGATCTCCGCCGGGGACATGCCGCCGATATAGTCCCAGAGCGGCAGCCCCGCCACCTTCGCCAGCAGATCCCAGACCGCATTGACGACCGCGCCGGTGGCGAGGTGGATGATGCCCTTTTCCGGCCCGACCCAGCGCAACTGGCTGTCGCCGGTCATCCGCCGCCAGAACCCCGCCCCGTCGCGGCGGATATCGTCCAGCGACAGCCCCTCGACCAGCGGCGCGAGGGAGGCGATCGCCGCGCAGCACAAATCGTTGCCGCGCCCGATGGTGAAGGTCAGCCCATGCCCCTCCAGCCCCGGCGTATCGGTTTCGAGGATGCAATAGGCCGCCGAATAATCCGGTTCGGGGTTCATCGCGTCCGATCCGTCGAGGAACGCGGAGGTGGGGAAACGAATGTCGTGGACCGACAGCCGGGTGATGATCGTCATGCGCCGTCGCTCCCCCCCGGACGCGCCCGACCCCTTGCCCCGAATCGCGCCGCCCCGTTCGGTCGCCGGAATGACGCCGATTCACATTTTCATATGTGAAGTCTTTTTTTCCTGCAACGGCGATTATCGGATCAGGGGTGATGGTCCCCGCCGGGCAGCAGTGCCGAGATGCGTGTCGCCGTCGCCTGCACCGCCGCTGCCGCCGCATCGATCGCATCGGTCTCGCCCAGCTTGGCGAGATAGGGCATGGTCAGCGCCGCCGCCGCCGCACCGCCGCGCAGGATCGGGGCCGACAGGTCGGTCACGCCCGCGACGAAGCGGCTCGGCGTCCGCTCGATCGCGCGTTCGCGCACCGCTTCGGCATGGGCGCGGAACGCCGCCAGCGTCGCCGCATCGGGCTGCGGGTCGAGCAGCGCTTCCCAGCGCGCGCGCACGTCGTCGGGCTGAAAGGCATAGAGCACCGCGCCCGACGCCGCCTGCAACAACGGTCGGCGATAGCCGACGCGGACCGAAAAGCCCAACTGCTCCGCCGACTCCATCCGCGCGACCACCACCATGTCGCCCATGGTGTGCATCGCGATATGGCACGACTGGCCGGTCGCCTCGGCCAGTTGCCGCATCTCGGGGATCGCGACCTCGATCAGGTGGCGGGTGCGCGGCTGGTTCATGCCGAGCGAGAACAGCCGGTCGCTGAGCGAATAGCCCTCGCCCCCCGGCTCGGCGGACAGGTAGCCGCGATATTCGAGCACCTGCACCATGCGGAACAGTTCGCCGTGCGACCGGCCCAGCCGCTGGACGATCTGGGTCAGCGTCAGCGGCGTCGACGTGCCCGCCAGCAGTTCGAGGATGTCGAGTCCCTTTTCCAGCGCGGGCGCACGATAGCGGCGATCGTCGCCGCCCTCCTCGATCGGTTCGGTCGTCATGACGCGGACGGTGGCCGCAAAGCGGATGGGGCGCAAGATGGCGCGGGCGTCGTCCCGCACTGCACAATGATGTTGATACGTTGTATCGTCTTACGTTAAGCGGGTCCGTCATCGTTCCCCGGAGTCTCCTGCCCATGATCCGTCCCGCCCTGTGGTTGTCCGGTACCGCGCTGTTCATGCCCGCAGCGGCGCTCGCCCAGAGCGCCCCGCCCGCCGCGACGCCGGGCGACCGCTATCACGAGGATACCCCGGCCGAAGTCGTCGTCACCGCGCCCTATGCCCGCAATCAGGCCGACGTGCTGTCGGGCACCAGCGTGCTGAGCGGGCAGGAACTGACCCGCGAGCTGCGCCCGACGATCGGCGAGACGCTGGCGCGCCAGCCGGGCGTCTCTGCGACCAGCTTCGGCCCCAACGCCTCGCGCCCGGTGCTGCGCGGGCTTCAGGGCGAGCGGGTGCGCGTGCTGACCGACGGCATCGGCAGCTTCGACGTGTCGAACACCTCGGTCGACCATGCCGTCGCGATCAATCCGCTGACCGCCGACCGGATCGAGGTGCTGCGCGGGCCCGCCGCGCTGCTGTTCGGATCGTCGGCGATCGGCGGCGTGGTCAACGTGATCGACAGCCGCATCCCGCGCCGCGTGCCGACCGAGCCGGTCCATGCCGATGCGATCGCCAGCTACGGATCGGCGGCGAACGAGCGCAGCGGATCGGCGGCGATCGACGTGCCGGTGGCGGGCAAGGTCGTGTTCCACCTCGACGGCACCTATGCGAAGACCGGCGATCTGGAGACCGGCGGCCATATCCTGTCGCGCCCGTTCCGGGCACAGGCGGCGGCGAGCGACGATCGCGAGGTGCGCGAACTGGCCGACCTGCGGGGCAAGCTGCCCAATTCGGCGTCAGAGATGTGGGAGGTCGCGGGCGGCGCGGCGATCGTGACCGATACCGGCAACCTCGGCTTCTCGGTCAGCCATCTCGACAATCGCTACGGCGTGCCGGAACGGTTCGACGTCGCCGATCATGACGATCACGATCACGGCGACGACGACCACGACCACGACCATGGCGAGGAGGAGGGCCATGGCCACGAACAGGTGACGCTGCACGTCCGCCAGACCCGCGCCGACCTGCGCGGCGAGGTGAATACCGGCGGCGGCTTCGTCGAGAAGCTGCGGCTGCGCGCCGGCATCGCCGACTATCGCCACGACGAGATCGAGGACACCGGCGAGATCGGCACCAGCTTCTACAACCGCGGCCTCGAGGCGCGGGTGGAGGCGGTGCAGGCGGCACGCGGCGGCTGGCGCGGGGCGCTGGGCGGGCAGATGTTCATCCGCGACCTGAACATCGTCGGCGAGGAGAAATTCATCCCCAAGAGCGAGACGCAGCAGTTCGGGCTGTTCACGCTCCAGTCGCTCGATCTGGGGGCGTTCCGCGCCGAGGCCGGCGGGCGCTACGAATATGGCATCGCCCGCGCCAGTGCCGACGCCGATCTGGGCAACGGCAACATCCGCCGCCGCTTCGACAGCTTCTCGGGCTCGCTCGGCGGCAGCGTGGGGCTGGGCGGCAGCGCCCGCTTCGGCGTCAACGCCAGCCACACCGAACGCTCGCCCTCGGCCGAGGAACTGTTCGCCAACGGGCCGCATGCGGGCACCCAGGCGTTCGAGGTCGGCAACCCCGGCTTCGTCAAGGAGATCAGCGACGGGCTGGAAGCGACGCTCAAGGGCTCGGGCGACGGCTACAGATTCGGGCTGTCGGCCTATCACAACTGGTTCCGCAACTTCATCTACGAGAACCCGACCGGCGCGGAGGAAGACGGCCTGCCGGTATTCCAGTACCAACAGGCCGACGCGCGCCTGTGGGGCTTCGAGGCGGAGGCGTCGGCGCGGCTCGCCCGCATCGGCGAGACGGCGATCAACCTCGACGGCCTTGCCGACTATACCCGCGCGACCATCGTCGATCGCGGCCCGGCGCCGCGCATCCCGCCGCTGCGCCTGCTCGGCGGCATCGAGGCGCAGGGACGGCTGGTGCAGCTGCGCGGCGAAGTCGAGCATGTGACGGCGCAGGACCGGGTCGCCGCGCTGGAGACGACCACCCCCGCCTATACGATGGTCAACGCATCGGTCGCGTTCCGCCCGTTCGGTACCGCCAGCCGGACCAGCCTCACCCTGTCGGCCAACAACCTGTTCGACGTGGAAGCACGGCGCCACGCCAGCTTCCTCAAGGATTTCGCGCCGCTCGCCGGGCGCGACATCCGGCTGACCGCGCGGCTGGCACTGTAACCGGGCACGCCCCGTCGTCATTCCGGCGAAGGCCGGAATGACGACGGGGCGGCGGGTCGCATCGTTCCAAGACGTTGCCGATGCCGGTCCGCCATGCCACAACCGGCGCATACTCCTTTCCTTCCCGGAGGTTGAATGCGTCCGTTGCTGTTCGCCGCCTGTCTGACCGCCGCCCACCCGGCGCCGGCGCAGACGGCCCCCGCCCCGATCTCGATCGAAACGGCGAAGGAGGCGACGCGCATCCTGTCGTCCGATGCGTTCGAGGGCCGCGCGCCCGGCACCGTCGGCGAGGAGAAGACGCTCGCCTATCTGGCGAAGGAATTCGCCCGCGTCGGGCTGAAGCCCGGCAACAAGGGCAGCTGGTATCAGGACGTGCCGCTGGTGGAGATCACCGCCCGCAACGTGTCGCCGCTCACCTTCACCGGCGCGGGCACACCGATATCGCTCGCCTATGGCCCCGAGATGGTCGTCGGCACCTATCAGGTGACGCCGAAATCGGTGGTGAAGGACAGCGACGTCGTGTTCGTCGGCTATGGCATCAACGCCCCCGAAAAGGGCTGGAACGACTATGCCGAGGTCGATGTGCGCGGCAAGACGGTGCTGATCCTCGTCAACGATCCCGATTATGCCAGCCCCACGCTCACCGGTACCTTCGGCGGCAAGGCGATGACCTATTACGGGCGCTGGACCTACAAGTACGAGGAAGCGGCGCGACAGGGGGCGGCAGCGGCGATCATCGTCCACGACACCGTACCCGCCGCCTACGGCTGGAACGTCGTCCAGTCGAGCTGGACCGGCGCGCAGCAGGTGGCGGATGCCGCCAACAACCATATGGACCAGAGCAAGGCGATCGGCTGGATCCAGCTTGCCGCCGCCAAACGGCTGCTCGCGGGCGCGGGCAAGGACTATGACCAGCTGGTCGCCGCCGCGCAGCGCAAGGGGTTCCGCGCGGTGCCGCTGACCGGGGTCAAGGCCAGCGTGTCGTTCGACAACCAGGTCCGCCGCCATGCGTCGAAGAACGTCGTCGGCATCCTGCCGGGCAAGAAGCGCCCCAACGAGGTGGTGCTGTTCACCGCCCATTGGGACCATCTGGGGCGCTGCGAGGCGGCCCCCGACGGCGACGACATCTGCAACGGCGCGGTCGACAACGCGACCGGCACCGCCGCGCTGATCGCACTGGCCGAAGCCAATGCGAAGGCAGGCGCGACCGAGCGCAGCCAGGTGTATCTGGCGGTGACCGGCGAGGAATCGGGGCTGCTCGGCTCTGCCTATTACGGCAACAATCCGGTCTATCCACTGAACAAGACCGTCGGCGGCATCAACATGGACGCGCTGTCGCTCGCAGGCCCGGCGAAGAACGTCGTCGTGGTCGGCAAGGGCAAGTCGGAACTCGACGCCTATCTCGACCGCGCGCTCAAGGCACAGGGCCGGGTGGCGGAGGCCGATCCCAGCCCACAGAACGGCTATTACTATCGCTCCGACCATTTCAGCCTCGCCAAGCACGGCGTGCCGATGCTCTACGTCGATTCGGGCGACGATCTGGTCGCGGGCGGAAAGGCGGCGGGCGAGGCCGCGGCGAAGGACTATACCGAGAAGCGCTACCACGGGCCGAAGGACGAATATGACCCGAACTGGAACTGGGCGGGCGTCGCGCAGGACCTGAGCCTGTTCTACACGATCGGGCGCGAGCTGGGGAACACCACCGCATGGCCCAACTGGGTGGCGGGTGACGAATTCCGCGGCATCCGCGACCGGAGCCGCGCCGCGAAGTAGCACAACACCGACCGGGGGGACGGGAAACGATGGACGGAATCGAGGATGCCGGGGCGCTCGTCACCGGCGGGATCGCGGCCCGCGCGGTCGAACGTGAGACATCGCCCGCCGGGGGGCGCGCCGATGCCCATCACCTGCACGGCGCGGACTGCGCCAATTGCGGCACCGCGCTGACCGGCGCCTTCTGCCACGCCTGCGGGCAGGGGGCGCATCTCCACCGCGACATCATCGGCTTCGCGCACGACGTACTGCACGGCGTGTTCCATTTCGAGGGCAAGTTCTGGTCGACGCTGCCGATGCTGGCGTTCCGGCCCGGCCAGCTGACCCGGCGCTATGTCGACGGCGAGCGGGTCAAGTTCGTCACGCCGATGGCGATGTTCCTGTTCTCGGTCTTCCTGATGTTCCTCGTGGTCGGCAACGTCCCCGGCTGGTTTGCCCCGAGCGACAAGACGATCGACACCGCCGCGCTCGCCACGCCGCGGGACGAGATCGATCGGCAGATCGAAAAGGCGCAGGGCGAACTGGCAAGGCTGAAGGCGAGCCGCGCGACCGTCCTCGCGGCAGGCGGCGACACCTCCCGGATCGACGGGCAGATTCGCGGCGCGCGCGGCGAGTTGAGCGGATTGCGGGCGGCGGCGCGTTTCCTGCCGGGCGGCGGCGACACCCCCGCCCAACCCGCCGCATCGGCGAACGGGGTCGGGGATGCGACGGGCGGCTGGCTCCAGCACAAGATCGACGTGGCACGAGCCAACCCCAAGCTGCTGTTCTACAAGATGAAGAGCAGCGGCTATAAATACAGCTGGGCACTGATCCCGATGGCGCTGCCGTTCCTGTGGGTCATGTTCGCGTGGCGGCGACGCTTCGGCCTGTACGACCATGCGGTGTTCGCGACCTATTCGATCGCCGCCATGTCGCTGCTGGTGGTGGTGCTGACGCTGGTCGGCTGGGCGCTGGGCGGGTTCGGACGGACGATCGCATGGAGCGCGCTGATCCTGATCCCGCCGGTGCACATGTACAAGCAACTGCGCTACGCCTACGAACTCCGCCGGTTCAGCGCGCTGTGGCGCACGGCGGCGCTGCTGCACGTCATCAGCTTCACCTCGCTCGCCTTCTTCCTGCTGCTGCTGTCGATGGGGCTGGCGGATTAGGCGCGCGGCGGCGGCCTGTATCGCGCTGGCGGCATGCAGCGGACCGCCGCAGCCGGTCTGCGTGCCGCGCGAACGCGGCTGGCCGCTGCGCGACGACCTGATGCGCGGCATCGATCCGGCGATCGTCCGCATCCGGGTGGATGCGGCGGGCGGCATCCACCTGAACGGCAAGCCCGTCGGCGCAACCGAACTGGCACGCCATGTCCG
This sequence comes from Sphingomonas silueang, assembly GCF_040049155.1. NCBI lineage: Bacteria > Pseudomonadati > Pseudomonadota > Alphaproteobacteria > Sphingomonadales > Sphingomonadaceae > Sphingomonas > Sphingomonas silueang. The sequence goes on along the minus strand of NZ_JBDZDK010000004.1, from coordinate 8,168 downwards.
GGCGATCGACCGGCAGTCGCCGCCACCGGCGCTGCGCCTCGACCATGACCGCGAGGCGCCTTGCGCCGCGCTGGAAGCGGTCCGGCGGACGCTCGACGCGCTGCCGATGTGCCGCGCGGGTCGTTGCGCGGAGCGCACCGCGTGGGAACGGACCTACGGCCCACCGGTCCCGCCACCCGGATAGCGGCCGGGCAGGCGCATCGAAGCGGCGAATCACCTTGGCCCTGCCCGCATCACCCCCTATCTGCGCGCGCATGACACCGCCTAAGCCCGAATGGGCCCCCCATGCCGCCGTCTGGATCGGCTATCCCAGCCACCCCGAACTGTGGCTGGAAGACCTCGACCCCGCGCGTGACGAAGTCGTCGCCTTTGCCCGTGCCGTCGATGCCGGGGGGCGCGGCGAGAGCGTGATCCTCGTCGCCGCCGACGACGAAGCGGCGGCGGACGCGCGCGCCCGCGCGCCCTTTGCCGAGGTGAGCGTGCAGCCGTTCGGCGACATCTGGCTGCGCGATACCGGCGCGATCGTCGGCGGGGACGGCACCGCGCATCACTTCCGCTTCAACGGCTGGGGCGGGAAATACGACCTGCCCGGCGACGACGATGTCGGCACGCGCCTCGCCGCCGAGCGGGGGATGGCGGTTGCCGAGCATGACTGGATCATCGAGGGCGGCGCGATCGACGGCGACGGCACCGGCCTGGTCGTGACCACCGAACAGTGCCTGCTCAACCCCAACCGCAACCGCGACTTCCACAAGGAAGCCGCCGAAACCCGGCTGCGCGAGGATCTGGGATACGACCGGGTGCTGTGGCTGGGCGACGGGCTGCTCAACGACCATACCGACGGCCATGTCGACAATCTGGCGCGCTTCGTCGGCCCCAACCGGCTGGCCTTGCCGGAGGCGGCGGAGAACGACCCCAACTGGCGCGTCTATCAGGATGCGGCGGACCGCGCGGCGGCGTTCGGCGTCGAGGTGGTGCGCGTCCCTTCCCCCGGTCGCGTCCTGTCGGACGAGGACGAGGTGATCCCGGCCAGCCACATGAACTTCTACATCGGCAACGCCGCCGTCGTCGTGCCGCTCTACGGCACCGACAGCGACACGGCCGCGGTGGCGGCGATCGCCGCGATCTTCCCCGACCGCGACGTCACGGGCCTGCGCGCCGATCATATCCTGACCGGCGGCGGCAGCTTCCACTGCATCAGCCAGCAGATTCCGGCGTAAGGAACCCCGTCATGACCCAGATTTCCGTCGCCGCGATCCAGGCGGGCTTCACGCCCGACATCGACCGCAACATCGCCCATATCACCCACCTGGTGCGCGAGGCGGCGGCACGCGGCGCGCAGGTCGTGCTGCCGCCCGAATTGTTCGAGGGCGAATATTTCTGCCGCGTCGAGGACGAGGGGCTGTTCGCCAACGCCAAGCCGACCACCGAGCACAAGGCGGTACAGGCGATGCAGGCCCTCGCCGCCGAGCTGAAGGTGTACATCCCGACCAGCTTCTTCGAGGCGGACGGGCCGCATCATTACAACAGCCTCGCGATGATCGATCCCGACGGGCGCATCCAGGGCGTGTATCGCAAGAGCCACATCCCCGATGGGCCGGGCTACGAGGAAAAATTCTATTTCCGCCCCGGCAACACCGGGTTCAAGGTGTGGGACGGCCCCGCCAAGCTCGGCGTCGGCATCTGCTGGGACCAGTGGTATCCGGAGACGGCGCGCGCGCTGATGCTGATGGGGGCGGAAATCCTGTTCTATCCGACCGCGATCGGCAGCGAGCCGCACGACACCAGCCTCGATACCGCGCGGCTGTGGCGGCGGGCGATGGTCGGCCATGCGGTGTCGAACGTCGTGCCGGTGGTCGCCGCGAACCGCATCGGCGTGGAGCATGGCCAGACCTTCTACGGCACCTCGTTCATCGTCGACGAGCGCGGCGACGTGCTGGCCGAACTCGACCGCGAGGAAGAGGGCGTCATCACCGCCACGCTCGACCTCGAGAGGGTCAGGCGGCACCGCGCGGCGTTCGGCTTCTTCCGCGACCGGCGGCCCGAACTGTACGGGCGGCTGGTGCAGGACATCTGACGCGGGACGATTGCGGCAGAGGGGGATCGGTTCACGCGGAGGCGCGGAGGGGTCGCGCTTGGCGCTACCCCGTTATGCTGCATCGAACGGATGCGGGAGAGATCGCGACGCGATCGGCAGACTTTCCGCGCCTCCGCGCCGCCGCGTGAACCAGTTCAACCCCCGTCGCCGAACCGCGCCGGTCGCCCTTCCAGCCCGGCGCGGACCGCCTCGCGATGCTCCGGCCCCTGCAACAGCGCGATCTGTTCCGCGCGTTCGGCGGCGAGGATCACGGATGCGGGCGCATCGGCGGCAAGGTTCGCCAGCCGTTTGGCCGCCCGCACCGCCGCCGGGCTGCGCGCCGCGATCGCCCGCGCCATGTCGCGCGCCGCCCCCAGCGGATCGTCCGACAGGCGGGTGACGAACCCCGCGGCCAGCGCCTCCGCCGCATCGAACGTCCGCGCGGTGAAGGCGAGTTCGCGCAGCACGTCATCGCGCACCCCGCGCCACAGGGCGAAGCCGCCCATGTCGGCGACCAGCCCCCACGCCGCCTCCGCCACCGCGAAGCGGGTCGCGCCGTGCGCGATGCGGATGTCGGCCCCGGCCATGATCTGCAAGCCGCCGCCCAGCGCCGCGCCGTGCACCGCCGCGATCACCGGCATCGGCAGCGTCCGCCAGCCCCACGCCACCTGCTGCACCAGATTGGCGTCACCCGCCACGACCCGCGCCAGATCGATCGCGTCCGCCCCCGCCGCCATCGCGGACAGGTCCAGCCCCGCACAGAACATCGCGCCTGCGCCCGACAGCACGACGCAGCGCGCGTTCGACTCCGCCAGCGTGGCAATCGCATCGCCTAGTTCGGCGAACATCGCCGGGTCGATGGCGTTGCGCTTGTCCGGGCGGTCCAGCCGCACCTCGGCGATCCCGCCCGCCATCTCCAGCGTCACCCGTGCCATCCGCGCCTCTCCCGATCGTTGGGCGAGACGATAGCGCAAGCCGGTCAGCCGGTCAGCCGGTCGCCAGCCGATAGCCGATAGCCGCCGCCACGATCGGTGTGGATCAGCGGCGGACCCGCCGCGTCCAGCTTGGCGCGCAGCCGCGAGATCTGCACCTGCACGACATTGGTGCCCGGATCGAACTCCCGCGCCCACACCCCACGCAGCAGCGCCGCGCGCGACACCGTCTGCCCGGCATGGTCGGCAAGGTGGAGCAGCACCGCATATTCGCGCGGCAGCAACGGGATCGCCCGGTCGGCCCGGCACACCCGCTGCGCCAGCCGGTCGATCGTCAGGTCGCCGATCCGGCTGTGGCGGGTGGTCGCCCCGGCGCGCAGCAGCGCCGCCAGCCGCGCGACGATCTCGACCGGGCTCGCCGCGATCGTGGCGGCATCGTCCGCCCCCGCCTCCAGCCCGGCGGCCAGCGCATCGCCGTCGTCGACCAGCAGCATCGCCCGCGCCGCGCCGTTGCCGCCGCGCGCGTCGCCCAGCCGCCGCGCGATGCAGCCGTCCCCTTGCCGCCAGCGCGCGAGCCGCACGATCGCATCGGGTGCCTCCGCCAGCGGACGCAGCGCCAGCCCGCGTGCCGCGGCGGGCGCAATCAGCGACGGGACCGGGGTCAGGCAGGCGACGATCGACATCGCCCCAGTCTAACGCATCGTTCCGCATGGTCCGGCGAAGCGTATCCGTTATGGATCAGTCTCTTGCAGCCATTGCCGCGCATAGCCGGCGACGCGGGGATCGGGATCGTCGCAGGCACGCACGAAGCGGCGGGTATCGCCGGGCAGCGCCTGCGCCAGCGCATCGAGCGCGGTCAGCCGCATCCGCGCGCACGGATGGCGCCGGGCGAAACTGTCGGCAAGATCGATCCCGTCGGGCAGGCCGATCGCCACCGCCAGCGACAGCAGCGCCTCTGCAGGGGTCGAGGTCAGCACCTCGGCGATGGTGTCGCGGCGGATGTCGAAGCGATACTGGTCGAGCCACGGCTGCGCCGCATCATAGCCGAGGATGTTGAGCGATACCGAGAATGCGTCGGGCGGCAGTTGCACATGCACGTCGTCGCGCATGCGGTAGAGCAGCACCCGCCCGGAATCGAGCCGCGAGCGTCCGACGTAGCGCAGCCCCGCCGCCTCGCCGAGCCGCCCGTCGATCGCGGTCACGTCATAGCGATAGTCGTCGCTCCAATAGCCCGGACCGTGATAACCGACCGTCAGGAACGGGAAATTATGGTCGTGCGGCAGGTCGTAGAAGAACGCGGCCCGCCCGCCCGCGCGCAATGCCCGGTCCTGCGCCGCGGGCCAGAAATTGGCGCGCAGCACATAGCGCCCGTCGGGCGGGTGCAGCAGCAGCACCTGTGCGCCATAGGCATTGCCCGTGCGCTGCCCGCGACAGCGCTGCTTGAGTTCGGCCAGCGCCATGTCGCCCAGGAACCGCCGGTTGCGCCCCAGCCGGGCAAGCGCGGGACCGAGCGCGGCGAAGGCATCCTCGTCGCGTACGTCGATCGCCGCTTCGTGCAGCAGGTCGACCAGATCGTCGAGCCCGATCGCCTCGCCCGCGCCGGGATCGATCACCCGCGGCATGCGCCCCCGCCGAAGCGTGCCTCGACCAGCGGCAGCATCGCCGTGGCCGCGCGGGCGACCTCCGGATGCGGATCGAGGGTCATCGCCCGCAAGGCGGGAAGCGCCGCCGCCGCATCGCTCGCCAGCCATTCGCGCATCGCGTCCCAGCGCAGGAAGAACGCCGGGTCGCGCGTCGCCGCCGCGAACATGTCGGGCGTGCCCTGCCCCAGTTCGCGCACCAGCGTCAGCAGCATCTGCGCGCGTGCCGCGTCCTCGTCGAGCGTGGCGACGCGCAGCAACCGCCCGCTCGCGCGGTCATATTCGCGCATGAACGGCGCGGCATCCCGGTGCAGCGTGACGCTCAGCGACACGATCGGCGCGGACGGACCGGTGAGCAGCATCGCGTCGCACCGCCCGTCGATCCGCACCACCATGTCGTCGGCCAGCGGCAGCACCGACAGCGGTCGGGCGGTTGCGGCGACCCCGGCATGCCATGCCGCATCGACGCTGTCGGCACGCCAGCGCCAGAGCTGCGCCCCGCCGCCGCGCAGATAGCGGGTCCAGGCCACCCGCCCGCCGACCACCAGCCGGTCGGGCAGGCGATGCGCGGCCGATGCGCGCGGATCGATCGCGGCCAGCGTCACGCTCGCCGCGGCGGTATCGAGCAGGACGAGGCCGCTGCGCAGCGTATCGCGCCGTGCGGTGAAGGCCGGTTCCGACAGCGGGTCGTCGCCCAGCGCGCGCACGCCCTCGCCGAGCACGGCGTATAGCCAGCCGATGTCCCCCAGCACCGCCCGCGCCGCCGCCTCCGCATCGGCCAGCGTCACCGCTGCCGCCAGCCGCTCGGCGACCGGGGCCAGCGGATCGGCCCGCGCCGCATCCCGCGCCCGGGCGAGCGAGCGTTCCCGCGCGGCGGCGATCGCATCGCGCAGCGCCGGATCGACGCCCGCGCCCATCTCAGCCCGGCGTCATTTCATAGACCAGCATTGCGATCGCGATCAGATACTCGAACACCTGGTCGCCGGTCGCCTCGGTCGTGCGGATCGCGCCGGCGATGGCCACCGGCGTGTCCAGTTCGACGATCTCGTGCAGCGCGATACCCGGCATGTGCGACTCCCTTGCAGCCGGGCATCGCGCCCGCACGGGCCAGCGTAGGTTCATCGGGAACCGCGCCCTAGTTACATCGCTGTAACGGCCGATCGGGTGGCGGGCACGTTTTTGCCGGATGTTGCGATATTCGTGCGACATTTGGACGTTAGCCGGGGCAGCGCCGCGCGGTCGCGGCACGAACGGGAGACATATGGATGGCGCGGTGGACGTTGGCGATACTGGCACTGGGCACCGCCCCCGCCGCATGGGGGATGCAGGCACCCGCGCCACAGGCAACGCCGCAACCCGCCGCCCCTGCCGCCGCGCCCGCCCCCGAAACGGCGGAGGCCGAGGGCGACGTCGAGGAGATCGTCGTCACCGGTCGTCCGCCCGCCGGATCGGTCCCCGGCGACATCAAGCCGGAACTGCAACTCTCCCCCGCCGACATCCGCAGCTACGGCAGCAATTCGATCACCGAACTGCTGAGCGAACTCGCGCCGCAGGTCCAGTCGGTGCGCGGCGGCGATCCGGTGATCCTCGTCAACGGACGCCGCTCGGCGGGCATCCGCGAGATCGCCGACTTCCCGCCCGAGGCGTTGCTGCGCGTCGACATCCTGCCTGAGGAAGTGGCGCTCAAGTTCGGCTATCGCGCCGACCAGAAGGTCATCAACTTCGTCCTGCGCCCGCGCTTCCGCAGCTATACCGGCGAGCTGGAGGGCAGCGCGCCGACGCAAGGGGGGTCGAGCAACTTCGAGGCCGAAGGCGGCCTCGTCCGCGTCGATCGCGACAGGCGGTTCAACCTGAACCTTCAGGCGGAGACGACCTCCAACCTGCTGGAGAGCGAGCGCGGCATCCTGCCCAACCCCACCGGCACGGCGTTCGACCGGACCGGCAATGTGGTGTCGACCGTCAGCGGCGCGGCGATCGATCCGGCGCTCGGCACCGCCACCATCGCGGGCGTGCCTGCGGGCGCACCGACGCTGGCCGGGTTCGCCGCGCTGGCGGGCAGCCCGAACGTCACCGATACCACCCCGTTCCGCACGCTCCAGGGGCAGAGCGACCGGTTCTCGGCCAACGGCGTCTACAGCCGCAACGTGTTCGGCAATGTCGCGGCCACCGCCAATGCGCGGATCGAGGTCAACCGCAGCGAATCGCTGCTCGGCCTGCCCGGCCTGTCGCTCACCCTGCCCGAGACGTCGCCCTTCTCGCCCTTCGCCAACGACGTGCGGGTGCTGCGCTATGCCGATGGCGACCCGCTGCGCCGCAATGCCGAGACGACGACCGCCAATCTCGGCGTCGTGCTGAACGGCGATATCGGGCGGTGGCGCTGGACGCTCAACGGCAGCTACGACCGCACCGAAACCGAGACGACGACCGAACGCGGCGTCGACGCGACGACGCTTCAGGCAGGGGTGCTCGCCGGGACCGCCAGCCCGTTCGGCGATCTGGGCAGCTTCCTGCGCACCGCCGATCGCGCCAAATCGGTATCGAGCGCGGGCGCGATCGAGGGGCTGGTGTCCGGCTCCCCCTTTGCGCTGCCTGCCGGTGAAGCCAATGCCAGTGTCCGCCTCGCAGGCAGGACCACCGATTTCAGCAGCCGTTCGCAGCGCAGCGGGATCGACACCACGACCGATCTGGGGCGCGATTCGGGGTCGGTGCGCGCCAATCTCGACCTGCCGATCGCCAATGCGCAGCGCGGCGTGCTGTCGTTCCTCGGGCGGCTGTCGCTGAACGGCAACGTCGAGCTGGAGCGGCTGTCGGACTTCGGCACGCTCACCACCTATGGCTATGGCGTCAACTGGCAGCCGATCACGCCGGTGCGGATCATCGCCAACTTCACGACGGAAGAAAACGCGCCGAGCCAGCAGCAGCTCGGCAATCCGACGGTCGTCACCCCGTTCGTGCGGGTGTTCGATTATGTGCGCGGGCAGAGCGTCGACGTGACCACCGTCACCGGCGGCAATCCGGGGCTGGTCGCCGAGACGAACAAGAGCTTCAAGCTGGGGCTGAACGTCAAGCCGTGGACCGACCGCAACTGGACGTTCCAGGCGGATTACCTGTCCGAACGCGCGACCAATCCGATCCAGGGCTTCCCGGCGATCACCGCCGCGATCCAGGACGCCTTTCCCGACCGCTTCGTGCGCGACGCCGACGGCACGCTGACCCGGCTCGACACCCGCGCGGTCAATTTCGCCCGGTCGGAGACCAGCCAGCTGAAATATGGCGTCAATATCTTCCAGCGGATCACCACCGCCCGCTCGCGCGCCGCGGAGGCGCAGCGGCAGGCACGGATGGAGGCGCGCCGCGCCGCACGCGAGGCGGCGGAGGCGAACCGTCCGACCAGCGACGACCCGCCGCCGCCGCCCGGCGACGGCCCGCGCGGCGAAGGGCGCGGCTTCGGCGGGCCGGGCGGCGGCCGCGGCTTCGGCGGCCCCGGCGGCGGCGGCGGACGCGGTTTCGGCGGCGGCG